>JACQXH010000077.1 GCA_016208845.1 Nitrospirota bacterium
GGCGACCCTGTATCCCATTTTATCCCCTGCTCTCCTGATCATCTCTGCCAACTGGTTCACTGAGAAGGTTTCAGTCATCTGGTTGAAAATTCTCAGCTGGCCTTTTTCAGCAGGCTGCATTGAAGACAAATAGACACACTGCATCGTATCTTTCAAATTCAGGAATCCTCTTGTCTGATCGCCCTTACCATAGATGGTCAGAGGATGGCCTGATACTGCCTGAACAATAAACCTGTTCAATACAGTACCGAACACTTCATCGTAGTGGAAATTAGGCATAAGACGCCCATCCATATCGGTTTCATCAGTGGACAGTCCGTAGACAGGCCCCTGCATCAGATCTGTCACGCGGATCCCCCATGTCCTGACATAGAACCAGAGCAGGTCCGTGTCCTGAATTTTTGTTGTATGGTATAAAGAGCCGGCCTGCCTGGGGAACAGGAATCTGTCCACTCGTCCCTTATGTTCGATCTCAAGCCACCCCTCTTCAATATCAATATTCGGCGTGCCTTATTCACCCATTGTGCCGAGTTTTATTATATGACAATCCGGCCTCACCTCTTTCACCGCATAAATTATGTTTAGAGTGCTTATGAGATTGTTCTGAACAGTGAAGGCGGCCTTATCTCTGTCTATCATGGAATAAGGCGCCGAGGGCTGTTCAGCATAATGAATAACAACGTCCGGAAGGTGTTCCTTAAAAATGGAGAGCAGAAATTTATAATTTGTAATATCCCCGATGCAGACCTTGATCTTTTTCTTTGTGATCTCTTCCCATATCTTCGTTCTTTGAACGAGGTCCGGCGTTGGAATCAATGATTCGCAATCAAGCTCAACAGCGGCGCTGCGGCGAAAATAGTTATCCACGGCGATGACTTCATGTCCCCTTTGAGAAAAATACAGGCAGGTGGGCCATCCTAAATATCCGTCAGCGCCGAGAACTAATACCTTCAATCCGCACCTTTGCAGAAGCATTCTTCGTAATTTTCAAGCACACTGTTTTTCACAAGATATCTTTGAAGCTCCTCTTTGCTCAAAGGTTTCTCCTTATGGGAAATATATGACTTTTGTGATTGTGAAATTATGCCCGGATATTTGCACCCTATGGATTGATATATTGATTTAAAAGCAGGCGTAACAACAACCTCACCGCCTTTGGCAATAGGCACTGATTGCAGCACTGACCTTGCGGCTTCTTCTATGGTCATAACGAACCGGGTCATCTTCTTGTCAGTTATCGTCACGGGCCCGCCGTTCCTGATCTGTTTCATAAAAAGGGGCACCACAGAGCCTCTTGATCCGAGGACATTGCCGAACCTTGTGCTGCTGAATATGGTTTTACTGTCTTTTATCAGGGCATTTGCGGCAGTTATAAGCCTTTCTCCCATGAGCTTTGAAGTACCCATGACATTAGTAGGATTTACGGCCTTGTCACTGCTCGTAAAAAGGAGGCGCTTTACATTACAGGCTGTCGCGGCTTTTATGACGTTTTCGACACCTATTATATTTGTCTGCACAACATCAAACGGATTGTATTCTGAAAGTATTACATGCTTGAAAGCGGCAGAGTGGATTATTATATCAATATCTTTAGACAGTTTCTCAAGCTTGTCCCTGTCCCTTATATCACCGAGAAAGCAATAGGTGTTCTTATTTTTATATTCTTCCATAAGGAAGAACATCTCAGACTCATTGTTGTCCATCAGGCGCAGCTCTGCCGGCCCAAAAGAACTGACCTGCCTGGCGATCTCGCGGCCCACGGTCCCTGCAGCTCCTGTAATAAGGATCTTTTTATTTCTATAGAATTTTTTCATGGTCCTCCAATCTCATGCGGATAATTGTTCAATTATAAATTTTCACAAGGGAGTTCGTCAAAAAGGCAAGGCGTCTTAAGTCAACAACCGGATACTATTTTCCCGGCTGATCTTGCAAAAGACCCCTTTCCCTGAAATAATCAAGAAGTAACCTTGCAGCATGGTCTCCGGCCCGGGCATCAGGATGGACCCCTTTGAAAAGGACCATTTTCTCCCAGTCATCGGGCGAATTCACCAAAGTATCAATGATATCAATATCAAGATCATGGAGATCATCATAATCTTTCATGGTCCAGCGCCAGTTAAGAATGACGAAATGGACACCGTGTTCATCGCAGTATCTTTTCATTTCACGGATGATCGCTTTGGTCACGTCCTCCCTATATGGAGGGAAAAAGCCCAGCCTGGAGCCTAGCCTTATTTTTAGAAGATCAAATAAAAATGAATTGAAATAATCTTTATAGAGCAGCGCCTTCCGCGCCAGATACAGTTCGTTCTTGCTATCTAAATCAAACTGGGGCTTTGTCCCTAAGAACCTGGCTGTGGGTACTATCATGCGGCGATCATAGTTGCTGTTCCTTAAAATATGATCTTCTATGAAAGTATATACTACAACTTTAATATTGAATTTAGGCAGATGTCTTTTCAGTGCCAATAACGCCTGATCAGAGCCGTATCCCTGAACTCCTATGTTAATCGTCTGATAAGGCATCCCTTCGAGAGTGGAGAATTTGCCTGCAAAACTGTCTTCATAGGATAAACCATGACCAAAAGTAAAGGAATCTCCGATAAAAAGGACGGAAGGTCTAAGTATATCCGTATGAAAGCCGGGACGGGGTACCCGGAAGCCGTTCTCGTCAAAATAGACCGGCGTTTTTGAATCATCATTCATTTGAAATGTTGATTTATTCGGGATATAAGACCATCCGAGTTCAGGATCAAAACGGGCATACGAGTTCTCACTTGGTACATAATTTCCCTTGTACGGAATGCCTGCAATACGTAAAACGCCCTCTACCAGAATGAAGACCAGCAGAAAGAGGATAAAATTCACAACAATTATAGAAAATATTCTTACGGCAGATCCCATAAAGGCCATTTCAAATACAATTAAACGATATGTTATATTATTATAAATAAAAAATGTTTGAATTCTTATATGTTCTATCTTTAATTTTGGTTTTTCTGCTGAATCTTGAGCTGATAGCAACCGCAGGAGCATTATTAATCAGATATTGCACCCCTGGTTCTTTCCTATTTTCTCACAGCAATAGAAAAACACTGATATTTAAGATATCATACGGGCTCTCACATGTTCAAAGATATCAGACGGCATTTCACCGCAAGGAATTACCTGTCTTTAATTAAGACTAAATTAAAAGGAATAATTTTACCATGCAAAAAATCAACTTGTCCGTCTTCTTCCCTTGTTATAACGAGGAACAAAATATTGGGGCCCTGTTAGACAGGACTGTCGCATTCGTTCCTGCCATAGCTTCCGATTATGAAATAATCGTTGTTGATGACGGTTCGAGCGACAACACTGCAGAAATAGCAAATAAATATTCGGCCATGGATCCCCGGATAAAAGTCATACGGCACGAAACAAACAGGGGTTACGGCGCTGCCCTTAGAACAGGATTTTCTAATTGCCGGAAAGATTATATTTTTTTTACAGATGGCGACAATCAGTTTGATATCACGGAGCTCACAAAATTACTTCCCTATACCGGGGACTTTGATATTGTCGCAGGTTTTAGAATAAAAAGAAAGGACAATTTTATCAGAAAAATAAATGAATTCTGTTTTAATAGAGCAGTGCGGATACTCTTTGGCCTCAAGATAAGGGATTTGAATTGCGCTTTTAAGATATACAAGAAAAAGGTACTGGAAAGCCTGGAACTCCGCTCATCGTGGGGTTTTATAAATTCCGAGCTTTTGATCCGCGCCAGGAAAATGGGATTTACCATCAAAGAGGTGGGGGTTACTCACTATCCCAGGCAATGGGGCTCTCAAACAGGCGCCAGCCTCAAGGTGGTAATCGGTTCCCTCAGTGAATTATTTAAATTGAGGAAGGAGATAAGATAGTTTCAATATATTTATGCAATTAGCCGCTGATTTACACAGATGGACACGGAAACTGAAAGAAGTTAAGAAAATGAGGAGATAATAAATTTATAATCATAATTCTTCACCCCCGCCAACTTCATTATGAATCTGTGCTTACCTGCCGACAGGCAGATCTGTGTATATCTGTGTTAATCCGTGGCTAAATTCTTTTTTTACTTTTCTATTTAGTGGGTGCCTGCCGGTCCCAAGGATTCTGTGTACAGGCAGGTCTGTGGCCAAATGCTTATCAGGTATGTTCTTCCTCTTATGTCCTGAAAGGGCTGAACCGTTTGAGAAATGTCCTTACTACCCTCTCACTCTTTAATTCATCCGAACCCTTGAGTATGTTCAATATGCTCCTGATTGTTTTAAAAGGATGAAATATCGCCTTGTTGACCGCGAACATGATATAACCGGAATTACGCAGTTTCTTTAATTGTTCGCTGCTGATATGTTCACTCCAGCTCTTAAGGGTGGAAAGGTCGCCCTGGACCAGAAGGTCCTGAAAGAAATTTGAATCAAGTCTGATCTTGTCCTGCTGATAAAGATCATTAAAGAGTTTGCTGCCCGGGAGCATGGAAAATATGCTTATCACAGGTTCATCCAGCCCTTTTCGCGCCAGATAACTCGCAAATTTTACTGTTTCTCTTGCTTCACCGGGAAGTTCTCCGGGAAGCCCTATCATAAAATAACATGTTGTTTTTATGCCTACCTTATTGGCTTCTAACTGTTTCAACTCGCAGGCCATTGCTCGGCTGCCAGGTAATGTTCAATTTCTTTTCAATAAGCAGGTCACAGAACTCATGTAACCATTTTTTGTTAAACCCCATGTTTTCGTCTTCAAAATGAAAGTCGGACACCCCAAATCTTTTATTCAACCCGGCCATTTCCTCAATTACCCTCGCAGGGCTTGCGACCCTCCATTTGCGCTGCCAGATCCTCGGAGTTGTACAGAACGTGCAGTTAAAGGGACAGCCGCGGCTTGAAAGCAGAGTTGTCCATCTGCCTGATGCCGAACAACCGTGAGGTTCAGCCGCAAGAAAATAATTTGCAATATTTATTAATCCCCGGTCCGGAACGGGTAAGACATCAAGGTCCGAAATCAGGGCCCTGGGAGAGTTATAATTGATTTTGCCCCCTTCTTTATATGCTATTCCCTGTACCTTTTGATAATCAGTAAGGTTTTGAGATAATTCCAGAAGGGTAAGCTCTCCTTCACCGATAACAACGATGTCTGCATCTGTGTCCTGAAGTACAAATTCCGTCAATATAGTTGAATGGGCGCCGCCAAGCACTACTTTTTTAGCAGGATATTTCTGTTTTATTAAGCGTATCAATTCCTTCAGGACAAGGTGGGCCGATGAATATAACGCGGAAACACCGATTAAATTAGTGTCATCAGGGATCTCATCGAGGATCTCCTGAAAACTCATTCCCCGCAGGGTGATATTACTGTATGATGAGTATTGTGAAAATTTATTTCCTACCGAATCAATAATTTTCACATCTATATTATGCTGTTTTACGTAACTTGCCAGACACAACAGCCCGAGAGGCGGGACAACGCCGGCTGTGACCTGAGATTTGGTGAACACCTGCGGAGGGCTAATTAGTGTTATGTGCATGTAACTGCCCGAATATTATAAATCATCATTATTTAGGATTATTAAGGCCAATATGCCTTTTTTTTAAGGAAAATATTTTCAAATCCGGAACGTCATCACCTGTTATTTCCTCATACTGATACAGAAACCCCGGGATACTTTCTGATGCGCCCCAGAAAAAATAGTAATCAATATCATACTTCTTAAATTCAGATTCCAACTCTTCATCCCTGATGCCCTGCCGTGCCTGGCCGAAATATTTACTGTTCAACCAGTATGCTATGCGGAAAGTCTTATGCCATGAATCATTCACAAAAACCTGCTGCAATTCTTTGTTTGAAGCAATGTTCCCCTTGAAATTGTATTTGTTCTTTAATGTTGTGCCGAGGACATGCATATCCTTATTGATATTGTCTTTGCCGGCCTGAATAAAAGATTTTAAAGGAGTCACCATGAACGACAAGGCAAAAAACACTATTAATACATTTTTTCTCAGATTACTGTTGAAAAAATCACTTTTGAATAAAAGGTCAACTGTATAACCGCCCATAAGCAGGAGCAAAATATTCGCGATCCATAAATATCTCACTTCAAAATGAAATGGCACTAATCCTCCGGTATAGAGGACCAGTGTAAAAAAGGGATAAAGCATATCGCCCCTCAATATTTGCCTGCTAAAGGGCTTTACGATCAGCAATAATATATATGCAATAACAATCGCGGCCGATAACCTGGAATACGTCTGGTATATGAGCAAGCTGTCAATTATATTTTTCAGGCAATGTTTAGTGAAATATATGAAATTATCCGCTGAATTCAAGGGACTCCACGACTTTCTTCCCTCCCATATGTAACTGAGATCTTCCCATGCAGATATTGCGGTTTTATTGGGGGGGGCAAAAAAACCTTCATGAAATGCAGGCCCGCCGAATTCATACCCTGTCTGCGGCGTGCCGGGCGCCTTATTTGCAAAATTGCCTTTACCCATATTGCTTATTGTAAAGTGGTCATATTTTTTGCTTATCATGAATATCCACGGGCTGCTGATGATCAGGAATATGGCCATACCAATGACCGCATTGCGCAGCACCTTCTGTTTGTCTTCCTTTATTGTATTCCTCATATAATGAGCAATATTGAAAAAAATGAAATGCACAATAAAAAACGGGAAAGCAAAAGATTTGGTAAAATAAGACAGCGCGCCTAATATGCCGCAAAAAACAGCATATCTGATTTTGCAGGGATACTCATTCTTGAAGATAATCCCAAGATAATAGATCAGCAAACACAGCAGCAAGGCATCGAAAAGTTCAATTAGTAAAATGAACAGCACGACCGGTAGAACAGCAACCAGTATCACACTCTTCATTTTTTCCGTAATTTCAAATCTCTGGGACAGAAACCATACTCCTGTTATGATAAGCAGCCCAACGATCAAATCCAGGGTATTTATTGCAAATACATGGCTTGAACCGAAATATAAAAAAGGGATTATCAACCATGAAAGAAGCGGCCCCCAATAGCCATTTATAGCGTCATTGAATTCTCCTCTTAAATATTTTTCAGCGATATTAATGTACAAAGTGGAATCTGCAGTTAATCGGGCATATTGATAAGACGAATAAGTCAGTATCCAGCAGACCATGAACAGCAGGAGAATTATGAAAAGTGTTATTAAACCTGGACTGATTTTTGAAAAACTGTTTTTTAATGGCATATTATTATATTCTGCTGCTTAGTCATGAGATAAGGATTCCCGGTCCCGAAGCTTCGGGAGGAATGATACATGCAATGAAGTCGATACTATTATGCACATCTTAATAATAATATAATTTTCAGGCAAAGTTCTGTGATTTGAAATTTTATTATACAATTCTTATCTTGGAATCTTGGAAAATTCAATTATTTTCTGCTGACCTCATTTTATTCAGATCAAAGATCATAAAGTCGTCACTCTTTGCTAATACGGGATAATTTGCATTAAGAAATTTCTTCAGGTCAGGCTGTCTTTCTAACTCTTCAAAATCCGTGATGATGAAATAATCAGGAATATATCGGATCAATTTAGCATGGGTCCTGATCGTAAAATACCGCCCATTATAGAGTTCATCTTTTCCGGGTGTTATTATCCCCATGTCTTCGCGCTCTGCAAGACTGACGCTTGTGGGCCATGGTAATCCGGCTAGTTCTCCATGATATGTTAAAGACCTTCCAAAGTCAGATGTCAGAAACAAGTTATTAATATTGTGGTTCACGATCTCGCCTATCTCTCTTGATATTCCCAGTACCTTCTCAAAATCCTCATTGATAAAATTGTAAAATTTGAAAAGTAAATAATAAACCGAAAATAAAATATCCGGTCCATAGTCCTTTCAGCAAGACTCCGGGGAGTCTGCCTCTAACTAAAAACAAACCTGATAACGCTCCTGCAAAGGCAGTCAGCCCCACAGCACGCGCGATCATCGCAAGCCAGTCCTTCCAGAAATATCCCTGATACAGAAGATGCGGAAGAAAGCTGGCCTGGGCATGTTCCATGACAAACGAATCCTGCGCGAACATACTGGAAAGATAGTATAGGGCGCCCGGCAAAGGGCTCAAAAAGATAAACATGAGAAAATCCCTGTCAGTTAATGATTTCCTGATGCCCTGTTTGTTGATAGCAATAGATATAAACGCTCCGAATATCAGAAAAATACTGTAAGGCTTTATAAGCATGGCCAGAGATGAAGGTATAATCGCGCTTATCAACATTAAGAAAGACAGCTGTTCATGATATTTCAATATCATGAACAGGCTGACAAGCAATAACATGACCATAAAAGGGTCCGGCTGGAAGCTTCTGCTCGCCGATATCCCAAAAGGAAGGAATAGATAAAAAACAGCAGAAACCAAAGCCTCATCCGGGGTAAATATCTTACACGCTATCAAATATACAAAGATACCCCCTATCATCCAGAATATTGAAGACATCACACGGGGTATCCACAGGCGCTCTCCGCCCGCAATCTTATACCCCAAAACAGCTGCACGCTCCATAATTCGCGGTTCCAGCAAAAATCCTATTCTTTCATTGTTGATCTTTGCGATATCCTTCTTCCACTGCGGAATATTCTCTGCACCTTCAAAATAGCCGCTCCTTGCAATGTGTGCCAGCTGATATTGCCGTATAGGCTGGAAGTCTAAAGGCGGCCTGCTTATATTATGCATCCTGATAGCAAATGCCGTAACAAATAAAATTCCGAGGATGATCAGCCTTGACGCCGGCTTATGAAAAAGAAACACTGGCCTCCTGTATGTCCCGCCTTCATCTCCTGGATACATTGCCACGACCCGCTGAAAAGATATTGTAATTTATGATCATAAAACGTAGCCATTCAGTTACCATAAAACATCATTCTTTATTCGAATTATTTCTTATCAACTTTCTATTTTGCCACCCAAGACATAACCAGCGCAGATAAGAACGCAGTTGTTTAAATACCCTGAAATTGGTTGTTCCATGTATTATGTTGATATTCTTTGCCTCAAACGGTACCTCGGCCAATCGAAATCCTTTGATCGCAGCCTTGATCGTCAGTTCTGTCACGATAGCCCATCCTCCGTTCAAGTCTGTTTCCGGCGGGATTGAATCTAACAATGACCTTCTGAAGATCTTTATTCCTGTCGTGGCATCGGCAATAGGCAGCCCGATAATCCTGCGAAAAAAAACATTGCCCCAGAAAGACAACGCTTTTTTCAGATAATGCCCCCTTACATGCCTGGTCTCGCTGCCAAATCTGTTCGCGGACACCAGATCATAATCTCTTTCCAGTTTTTGGATCATGACATTGATAACACCGAAAGGATCGACAAGGTAAGCAATCCATATCCCGACATACGGAGTATCGGCATGTTTGAAACCCGTCTTGATAGCATTGACTATACCGCTGCCCCATTCATTCCGCACAAGAGTAATGTCCTCAAAATGCCTCTGCAATTCCCTGACCGTTGCGACTGTTTCATCTTCAGCTGAATCGTGCACTACAATTAAATGAAAGGGATGCCGAAGTGTATAAAACAGCGTTGCAATTGCCGGTATCACGGCATCTCCTTCATGATATACCGGCATGATCAGAGTCAGGACAGCTTCTTTGCCTTTATGTGTTTTTGATGTTGGATCGGTCATATTAATCAGTTACACGTTTTTCACTATATGAGGATGATCCAGAGGGATAATAAAGTCTCCGCGAAAGCCCCTGTCCCTGAGTTTGGGCATCAGCTCTTCGGCTATATGCCATGACAGCAATAAGGCATAATCAGGCTGGTCTTCAAACAGTCTCGATTCATCCAATACAGGGATAAGGGTGCCCGGGATATATTTACCGACCTTGTGTGATCCCTTAATTTCAACAACGCAATCAAGGATGCCGTCATCAATACCGACATAATTGATCAATGTGCTTGCTCGGGACGGCGCTCCGACCCCGTAAACACGGCTGCCCCGTTCCTTAAAGCCAAGAAGCATTGATTGAAGCTGTAATTTTGAGATGATGACCCTGTCCCTGCATTTCAGAAGTTCGTCNNNNGATGCCCCTGTCCCTGAATTTCAGAAGTTCGGCCTTGCTGCAAACCAGCGGCGCTTCTTCCTGCAGGAGCTGTGATACTGAATTCCTTGCAGGATAGGCCCCCCGGCGTGAGGCATAAACACGGACCGAGCCTCCATGCGTAGGAATGCGTCTGGCATGAATGACCTCCAGCCCGTGCATCCCAAGCAGATACTGCAGACTATGCAGGGAATAATACCTCAGATGTTCATGATAGATTGTGTCATACTGCAGCGTCTCAATAAGAGATGCCAGGTAATGTGATTCTGAAATAAAGATACCGTCAGGCGACAACAGCTCCAGGATACATTCAAGGACTCCGTTTATGTCTTCCATATGTGCAAATACATTTGTCGCAGTTATGATCTTTGCACTGCCTTTTTCCTCAAGTATTTTCCTGACAACTGCTCTGCTGAAAAAATCTATGATCGTAGGTATGCCGCGTTCAATCGCTATATTGCCTATTTGCTCAGGCGTGATCCCCTGAACCCTGTGCCCGTCCCTGAAATTACTGAGGAGATTGCCGTCATTGGAGCCGATATCAACGATCAGATCATCGGCCCCTAAATTGATAACCGACTTGCACTCTCTGTACAGTTCAGCAAAATTTTCCCTGAGTATTTTTGTTGTGCTGCTTGTATATGGGTAGCCGGGCGGAAACAGGATCCCCGGATCAACGATCAGGCCTATTTGCACCAGATGACAGCGGGGGCAATATAATAATTGAGCCGGATAGCCCGGCTGCTCACACGGCCTGGCGCCGATGGGGCGCATCTGATTGACCGGCGGGAGATAACCGAGGAATAAGACCGGTTCAAGGTCTGCAGAATCGCAAACCTGGCACCGCTCAACTACAACACTTGATCCTGTCTGAAAAGCATATCGGTGCTCTTTTTTCATTAATGCTTCCCCCTTTGCTCATCATCATGATCATCGTACCAGCTCGCTGTAATTTTTAGCCCCCTGCTGAAAGGAACCCTTGGCGAATATCCCAGCTTTTTCAGCCTGGAGATGTCAGGGCACCTTCTTTTTGTTCCGCCCTTAAGGGCCTCTCCCCGGATTATATGCACTTCCTTCCCGAAGTATTTCCCTATCTCGAGTGCCACCTGCCTGATCGTAATTTCCTCCATGGTTCCGATGTGGTAAATCCCTAAATGCTCACCCCTCCTGATCGCGCACATCAGTCCATCAATAAAATCATCTATGAAAACAAAAGAACGGGTTTCTTGGCCCGTGCCCCTGACAGGAAAATCGATCCTCTTGTCTTTTCTGTCTCTGCAAAGTCCTTTCATTCTCATAATGAACTGCGGTATCACGTGCTCATGACCCATATCAGGCCCGTAAACATTGTGGGGACGGAAAATGATAACTCTGTCAAAGTGCTTCCGGCCGAAATTTATGGCCATAATTTCGCTTATGATCTTGCCCGCGCCATATGAATACCTCGGGTTCAGGGGGTCTGGAACAGACAGCGGGACAGTTTCATCCGTGGGAATCGCAGGCGGAGTCTGATACACCTCAGAGCTCGATGCCAGCACAAACTCTTTCACCCCTTCATGCAAACAGCCGTCTATGACGTTGACTATCCCCTTTACCCCGATATCAAGGACCAGTTCAGGCTTTGTGTAAAAAAACTCAGTGCCGTTCAGATAAGCAAGATGGCATACACTGTCAACTCCTTTGCATGCTTTACGCACGGCCCTGGTGTCCCTCACGTCCGCATTGACAATATCGATGTGCCGGGAGATATCTTTCAGGCGTGCGGCCGACCCCCTTGAATTATCATCCAGCACCCTGACCCTGTGCTTCTCGCGGACCAGCCGTCTCACGAGAGCACTGCCGATAAACCCGCTGCCCCCTGTTACAAGGTATGTTTTATTTTTCATTTGTTAGTTTACTATAAGACAGACAATATCGGTAATGTTAAGGTTCTCATAATTGAATAGCCATCAACAAAAAATCTCCCCTCACCCCTGCTTAAGGCACCTACAGTTGGTCTTTACCAAAGAGGGGATTAATCCCTCCCTTGCTTAAAGCACCTACCGTTGGTTGACAAAGGGAGGTTAGGTGGGATTTTTCAAATTGTATGTCCACACTATTATGAAAATATTAATAACTTAACTATTTCTCCTTCGCCCTGCAAACTCCAGAATATGACCGGAAACCCTTTGTATGTCTGAGTCACTCAGTGTAAATGCAGAAGGAAGCCACAGCGCCCTGGGGGAAAGACGCGTGCTGTTAGGGAAATTGTCATCACTTTGCATATACGGCTTTTGCCTGTGAATGGGGTGCCAGTATCTGCGGCAATCTATATTGCGTGAACTGAGATATCGGTCCAGGTCATCACGATCCTCTATAATAGCGTCTGTCCATTGAGGTATTTCCCCGCCATCGATATCAAAATCAAACAATGAAAATCCCTCGATATTTTTCAGCTTATCAGCATACATGCAATAAGTTCTCTTCATTCGTTCCAGTCTTGAGTCAAGATATTCAAGCTGCCCGAGCCCTACTGCGGCCTGAAGGTCGGTAAATTTGAAATTATAACCAACCACGTTATGAATGTCGTCGCCGCCCGTCCCCCTGACCCGCCTTCCGTGGTCTTTCAGCTCCAGCAGTCTCATATGAGTATCATCATTATTAGTAACGACAACACCTCCCTGTCCTGTGGTAATAGTCTTATGGGCTGAAAAAGAGAAACAGCCGGCATCTCCGAAAGTGCCTAAATATTTCCCCTTGTGCTTTGACATAAATGCCTCTGCCGCGTCTTCTATTACAGCAATGTTTTGATTTTCAGCTATGCCGAGAATGGACTCCATGTCCGTTGCCCGGCCGCTTACATGAACAACGGTCACTGCTTTGGTCCTGTTTGTTATTGCCCTTTTAAATGCTTCGGGGTCCATAGTCAAAGTCCGGGGGTCCACATCAACGAGGACGGGTATTGCTCCGCACATCTCAACGGCATTGGCAGTAGCAATGAACGTAACGTCAGGCACTATTATTTCATCATTGACCCTGACCCCTGATGCCTTC
>JACQXH010000078.1:0-14559 GCA_016208845.1 Nitrospirota bacterium
GCGCCGAGCGTTATAATCCGCAATGAGAAAAGGATGCTTCAGGAATCAGTTGACGCGCTTTTTGATAACGGCAGGAGAAGCCGTGTCCTCAAGGCAACGACAAAGAGGCCGCTCAAATCACTGAGCGACATGATAAAGGGCAAACAGGGACGCTTCAGACAGAACCTTCTGGGCAAGAGAGTTGATTACTCAGGCCGGTCCGTCATAGTAGTAGGCCCCGAGCTCAGGCTGCATCAGTGCGGACTGCCAAAGACGATGGCGCTTGAGCTGTTCAAGCCGTTCGTATTCAGCAAGCTTGAGGAAAAAGGTTTTGTCACTACTATTAAGGCTGCGAAGAAGATGGTGGAAAAAGGCACAGACGAAGTCTGGGATTGTCTGGATGAGGTCATCAGGGAGCACCCCGTTCTTCTGAACAGGGCCCCGACCCTTCACCGTTTGGGTATTCAGGCGTTCGATCCCCTGCTGGTTGAAGGCAAGGCGATAAAACTGCATCCGCTGGTCTGTACTGCATTTAATGCAGACTTTGACGGCGATCAGATGGCAGTGCATATTCCTCTTTCTATTGAGGCCCAGCTTGAGGCCAGGGTATTAATGATGTCTGTCGGCAATATTCTTTCTCCTGCGAACGGCAAGCCCATTACAACCCCGACGCAGGACATGGTACTGGGCGTATACTTCCTTACAAAGGAGAGGACCGGCGCCAGGGGCGAGGGCAAGGTGTTTTCATCTCCTGAAGAGGTGATGATCGCATATGATGCGAGAGAGATCTCGGAACACGCGCGCATAAAGGTGAGAATGAACGGCGGTCTTGTAGATACGACTGTCGGCAGAATAATTTTCAATGACATAATGCCTAAAGAAGTCCCGTTCTCCATGATCAACAAAGTAATGACCAAGAAAGAGGCCGGAAAGCTGGTCGAGTATTGTTATAAGCGTGCGGGGAAACAGTCGACGGTTCTTTTCCTCGACAGCATAGAAAAAATGGGCTTCAAATACGCTACGCTTTCGGGCGTGTCGATATGTATTGATGATATGCATATTCCTACCGGCAAAGCCGCGCTTATCAAGAAAGCAGAACATGAGGCCATAGAGATCCAGAAGCAATATGCCGAGGGCCTTATTACAAACGGTGAACGGTACAACAAGGTCATAGACATCTGGGCGCAGGTAACCGAGACGGTTGCAGATGAAATGATGCGGGAGCTGGGCGCTGAAGGAACAAAAAACATTGAGAATATAACAAAAGAAGAGCTTGAAGAGCGCCGCTCCTTTAACAGCATTTTTATGATGGCTGATTCCGGGGCTCGGGGTTCTGCGGCACAGATAAGACAGCTTGCCGGAATGAGAGGACTCATGGCAAAGCCCTCGGGAGAAATTATTGAGACTCCCATTACGGCAAATTTCAGAGAGGGATTGACCCCGCTTCATTATTTCATATCAACTCACGGCGCAAGAAAGGGTTTGGCAGATACGGCGTTAAAAACAGCCAATTCAGGTTATCTGACAAGGAGACTGGTCGATGTGACCCAGGACCTTATTATCAGGGAAGATGACTGTCATACTCCTGATGGGATACATGTAACAAGCCTTGTTGAGGGCGGCGAGATAATAGAGCCGCTCGAAGAAAGGATATTCGGCAGGGTATCGGGCGAGGATATAAAAGACCCGATCACAAAAGAAATTATCGTCAAGAAGAATCAGGATATAGATGATGAACTTACTCAAAAGATCATTGAGGCCGGCATTGACAAGGTAAAGATCCGTTCAGTCCTTACATGTCACTCCAAGCATGGTGTATGCAGAAAATGTTATGGCATTGACCTCGGCAGGGGCGAGCAGGTGGAAATGGGAGAGGCTGTCGGCATAATTGCAGCACAGTCCATAGGAGAGCCCGGGACCCAGCTTACAATGAGGACCTTTCATATCGGGGGTACTGCGACCAAGCTGGTAGAGCAGACCGTTCTGGAGGCAAAAAATAACGGCACTGTCAAGTTCATTAATCTTTCAACGGTTAAGAACAGAGATGGATTCCTCATCGTTATGAACCGTAACGGCAATATCGCAGTTGCCGATTCGAAAGGCAGGGAGAAAGAAAAATACTCTGTTATGTATGGTGCAAAGCTGAAAGTTGCGGATGGACAGAAGGTAGAAGCAGGCCAGAGATTGATCGAATGGGATCCGTATTCAACTCCGATAATAACTGAATTGGGAGGAAGCATTGCGCTTGGCGATATAGTTGAGGGCGTTACGATCAAAGAAGAAGTTGACGAGGTCACAGGACTGGCCCATAAAGTTATTATTGAATATCCTGCCAACACAAGGCCAAGGATCTCGATAAAAGATGAACATGGTAAAATGACATTGAAAATCCCCGGCACCAACAATCTTGCGAGATATCTGCTGCCCTCAGGCGCACACGTACTCGTAGATAAGGGAGCGCTTGTTCAGCCCGGCGATATTATTGCAAAGATCCCCAGGGAGACAATCAAGACAAAGGACATCACGGGCGGCCTGCCGAGAGTTGCGGAGCTCTTTGAAGCCAGGAAGCCAAAAGAGCAGGCCACTGTCAGTGAGATAGACGGGGTTATCGAGTTCCGCGGATTTCATAAAGGCATGAGAGTCGTTGTTGTGAAAGGCGGTTCTGATGTGAGGGAATACCATATGCCTAAAGGCAAGCACGTGAGCGTCCATGAAGGTGACTGGGTGAAGGCAGGGGAACCCCTGATGGACGGATCTGTTAATCCTCACAGCATACTCGAGATATTGGGGCCTAAAGAACTGCAGAAATACCTTGTCGATGAAGTTCAGAAGGTTTACCGTCTGCAGGGAGTCTCGATCAATGACAAACACATAGAAGCAATTGTCAAGCAGATGATGAAAAAAGTAAAAATTGAAGAGGCGGGAGACACTGACTTCCTCATAGGAGAACAGATCGATAAGGCAGTTTTTGATGAAGAAAACAAGCGGATAATGAAACAAAAAGGCAAGCCTGCACAGGCAAAGCCTCTCCTGTTAGGCATTACCAGGGCGTCTCTGACCACTGACAGCTTCATATCTGCCGCTTCATTCCAGGAAACCACGCGTGTCCTTACTGAGGCAGCAATTAATGGTTCTATAGATGAACTCAAAGGACTGAAAGAGAACGTTATCATGGGAAGGCTTATACCTTCAGGGACAGGCATAAAGATATATAAAGATACATTTGTGAAGACAGTCGAGGAGCAATAAGCAATAAGAAAGAGGGGCAAAGGCACTCAGGCACAGAGGCACAAAGTTAGAATTCTGCTTTGTGCCTCTGTGCCTTTGTTACTTTGTGCCAGTTTTTCAAATGAAGTTCATTGCTGATTCAATGCTGGGCCGTCTTGCGAGATGGCTGAGGCTGCTTGGGTACGATACGCTTTATTATCCAAGGATAGATGACAGAGAACTGCTCAGGATAGCGCGAGAGGATGAACGAGTACTGCTTACCAGAGACACCCGCCTAGTAAAAGCAAGAGGATTGAAAAACTTCCTTTTATTGACAGACAATGATTCTTTCAAACAGCTTGGGGAAGTCATATCAGTATTAGGGCTGAAGGTCAATGATAAACTGAAAGATGGCGTATCTGCCTTAAGCCTTAGCAGATGTGCGGTGTGTAACGCCAGACTTGCCGCTGTTCGAAAAGAAGAGGCTAAGGCCTTTGTCCCGGAATATGTCTTTCAGACCTCAGAGGCCTTCAGGAAGTGTTCAGGCTGCGGGAAGCTTTACTGGAATGGCACACATCCTGAGAAGTTCAGGGAAAAGCTGAAAGAGATCCTCCAGCATAAAAACGGTATTTAGCCCTGCCTTCACGACTGAGGCGTGTAAACCGGCAGGCAGGCGCGGATTTTCGCAGATAGACACGGATTGTTTAGCAAATAAAAAACTGATGGTCTATAGTTATTGATTGATTCATTTTTTAATTTATCTGTGTATATCTGTGTTCATCCGTGGCAAATGCTTTTTTTGAAAAGAAATGGTGGGCAGTCGCAGAATCGAACTGCGGACACGAGGCTTTTCAGGCCTCTGCTCTACCGACTGAGCTAACTGCCCTGACCATAAATTAATATTGGATTGATCTAGAGGTAAAAACCGTAGTTAGAACTATAACCCATTGCTTTTTTTATTGTCAAGCTGTCCTTGTACCCGGAAAATGCATTTCAAGAAACCACAGACCTGCCTGCTCGGACACGAGTCGTTCCTGCCGTCAGGCAGGGTACACAGGGAAAAGCAATAAAAATAAACTTTTCTTATTTTAATGTCTTTCTCTGCGTCCTCTGTGGTGGTGTATTGCAAAAAGTCCAAAATTATCAATAGAAAGTTTATGGTGGAAAGTTATATAATCTTTAACTGCTGATACGGGCTTTAAGCTGTTAACTCATCCGGTCCTGGCGGGTATCGTCTATGATAAAGAAAAAAGATGTAATTCTATCCCTCATTTCAGGCGTTCTGCTTGCGCTTGCATTCCCTCCGGTTGATTTATATCCCCTTGCATGGATAGCGCTAATACCCTTTCTTGTTTCTCTGGACGGTAAAAAGGTCAGGGCCTCTTTCAAGCTTGGCATGCTGACAGGTTTAGTATACTTCGGGGGGACGATCTACTGGGTATTTAATTCCATGTATTTTTATGGACACATTCCAGCTGTGATGAGTGCGCTCCTTATGCTTGCCCTTTCGCTATATCTCGCGCTTTATGTGGGGCTGTTCTCAGCGCTCTTTAGCCATCTTTCCCGACGCTCAAGATTTCCTGCGCTGTTTTTTGCTCCGGTACTGTGGGTCACACTTGAGGTCCTGCGCACATATGCACTTACAGGCTTTCCGTGGTCTCTGCTGGGATATTCCCAGTATAAATTCCTGTCAGTCATTCAGGTGGCCGACATCACAGGGGTTTACGGGGTTTCTTTTCTTGTTGTAGCGGTAAACGGAGCAATTTATGACGTGGCAGATCACTGGCCCAAAAAGATAAATCAAATGCCCCTGTTCGACCGATGGCCCCTGCCAGTGGGATTATCCTTTCTCGCGGTTATCCTGTTGTTCTCTTTGTCTTACGGTGTATGGCGGCTGGGGAAAGATGAGGGTGGGGAAAAAATCCGTGTAAGCGTAATTCAGGGGAACTTTGAGCAGGAACAAAAATGGGATATCAGTTTCCAGAGGCAGATAATAGATACATATAAAAGGCTCACTGATCGGGTATCTGCCCGCTCTCCAAAATTAATCGTATGGCCTGAGACCGCTGTGCCTTTCGTTTTTGGCAGGGATGAAGCGTTTACTGCCGAGATCGTGGAGTTTGAGAAAAAACTCAAAGCCCATCTGCTGTTCGGGGGCGTGCTGGAGAAAGGTCTCAGAGACAATCAGTATCACTATTCAAACAGCTCGATCCTCCTTTCTCCTGAGGGCCAGTTGATATCAGTTTACGATAAGATACACATGGTTCCTTACGGGGAATACGTACCGCTCAGAAGATTTTTCCCTTTCATAAGCAAGCTGGTTGAAGGGATCGGCGACTTTACGCCCGGCAGTGAATATACGGTCATGAATATCCCCGGTGGCAGATTCAGCACCCTTATATGCTATGAGATAATTTTCCCGGACATGGCCAGGAAATTTGCAGAAAAAGGCGCTGACTTTCTTGTGACCATAACCAATGATGCATGGTTTGGCCGCTCGTCTGCTCCATATCAGCATTTTTCAATTGCAGTATTAAGGGCGGTTGAAAACAGAATGCCTGTGGTAAGGTCTGCAAACACGGGGATATCTGGTTTCATAGATGCCAAGGGAAGAATAATGAGCAAGAGCGGTCTTTTTGTGGAGGACGCGTTGACAGAGGAAATCACCATAAGGTCCTTAAGCAGAAGTTTTTATTCAAAATATGGCGACCTGTTTGCATTTTTATGTATAATTAGCTGTGTCCTGCTGATCGCTAATAATGTATATACTGAAAAACATTAATTGTGACTGACTGCTTTAAGGCAGATACAAAATGAAGGACCCTGTAGCAAGCTGCAGGGGATCAAAGAGCAGTTTTTTGTCATTCCTGCGAAGGCAGGAATCCAGACGTCGTCCCCGCAAAAGCGGGGAACCAGATAAAGGAACCGGATCCAGCATTTCCGAAGCATCAGGACGGAATGACAACATAAAAACCCTGCAGCAGGCTGCAGGTAAGTACAAGTTTAATTAGGGATCATTAGTTAGGGATTGAGGATCAGCAACTACAATTACCGGAGGTTATTGCAATGATTTCGTATGACGTATTAAAAGAGGAATTAAATGACATCAAGATAAAAATTGATACCCTCAGGAGGTATCTTTGATATACCATCTCTGCTGCAAAGCCTCGAAGCCCTGCAAAAAGAGCTCTTGGCAGAAAACCTCTGGGAGACCCCGGCGAAGGCTCAGGAACTTCTTAAAGAAAAGTCCAACATAGAAAACATCCTTCAACCGTTTGATTCAGCAGAAATAAAATTTAAAGACATTCAGGTCATCCTCGAACTGTCCGAGGAAGAGGAAGGCGACGTTTTTCTTGAGGACGCTCAAAAAGATATTAATGAGTTAAGGATAAAACTTGATGAAATAGAGCTGAAAACCATTCTGTCAAGGGAAGAGGATAAAAATAATGCCATAATGACCATTCACCCGGGAGCCGGCGGGACCGAGAGTCAGGACTGGGCCCAGATCCTGCTGAGAATGTACACGAGATGGGCCGAGCGTAAAGGCTTTCATGTGGAAGTAGTTGAACTACTGCAGGGGGATGAGGCAGGCATTAAAAGCGCCACACTCACTATCACAGGCAATTATGCCTATGGTTATCTGAAGGGAGAGGCAGGGGTTCACAGGCTGGTAAGGATATCACCTTTTGATGCCAATAAGAGGCGGCATACCTCTTTTGCAGCCATACTTGTATATCCCGAAATAAGTGAAGATATTGATGTCGAAATAAAAGAAGATGAGCTCAAGATAGATACCTTCAGGGCCTCTGGCGCAGGCGGTCAGCATGTAAATAAAACATCATCTGCAGTAAGATTGACGCATATGCCGACAGGGATTATCGTAAGTTGTCAGAATGAGCGCTCCCAGTTCAAGAACAAGGCCACGGCAATGAAGATACTCAAGGCGCGCCTTGATGCCATGAAGAAAAAAGAACAGGACGAAAAACTGGAAGGCTTTAAAGGAGAGAAAAAGGATATTGCATGGGGAAGCCAGATAAGGTCCTATACTATGCAGCCCTATCAGCTCGTAAAAGACCACAGGACAAATATTGAGATAGGCAATGTTGATTCTGTGCTTGATGGTGATATAGAACGCTTTATCAAGGAGTATCTCCTTATGAAGAAAAAGGAAGCAGCTTAAAGAAAGGATTCGAGGGGCCGAGGGGTCAAGGGCTCAAGTGAAAGAAGGGACAAAAAAATGAGACGCATAAGAACACAGGGTTTTTATTCTTCTTTGTGCTTTGCCACTTTGTATCATTGTATTTTTTCGACGCTTGACCCCTCGACCCCTTGGCCCCTTTTTTTATGGATTTTTTTGAACTAATAAAAACAAGAAGAAGCATCAGGAAATTTATGGATAAGCCTGTCCCTGATGATATTATTGATAAGATAATCGAGGCAGGCGCGTGGGCGCCATCCGGAATGAACAATCAGCCGTGGAAATTCGCAGTAATTAAAGACAGCAGTCTGAAAACAAAGATCTCTCAGCTTACCCATTATTCCAGGATCATCCTGAATGCAAATGTATTGATCGCAGTATTTCTGGATAATTCGTTAAGCTACGACAGGACCAAGGATTGTCAGGCCATCGGTGCATGTATCCAGAACATGCTCTTGACTATCCACTCGATGGGACTTGGTGCTGTATGGCTCGGAGAGAGATTGAAAAACAAGGAAAAGGTCGTTGAGATGCTCGGGGGAAACAAAGGGCTTGAACTAATGGCAGTGATAGCGCTTGGATATACTGCTGAAAAGGGCGGGAAAGGAATACGTAAAGCGGTTGATGAGATGGTGATTTTTAGGAAGTAGAAGAGCTTTTGTTAATCACATATGCCTTCATTGCCTTATATATATAAATCTTTAGGCAGTATTGTAAAATAGTGTTGAAAAACATTCGTCAACAATGTAAAATGCTTAAGTCGTCCCCAGGAAAATCGCTATGATGAAAATGAATATAAAAACATTATGCGCAATCTTAATAATTCTGGTCTTTATATCAGGATGCAGCGGGAAGGATAAGGTAAAGCCGTCTGCTGACTCGTTGTTGACGACAGAGGCTCTTAATGATATAAGCATTGTCCGTACAGCTTATCAGGATAAAAATAATTCTGCATTGCAAAATTATCTGGCCCCTGAACTTTATGAGAGCATATCGAAGCAAATGTTTTTTGACAGAAATGATTTATCCTTATCTCCTCAAATAGTAAGGATAATCGGCACGGAAGTTATGGTAACTGTAAACTGGCAGGGTGTATGGACAATGAAGTCCGAGGCCAGGAAAGACAGGGGCGTTGCCATATTCGTTTTTGAGGGAAGCCCGATGAAGTTAGTGCGTATCGACGGTGATCATCCGTTTTTAATCCCCCTATCAAGGGATTAGAAATAATCAAAAAATAAAATGCAAAATGTAAAATTTCCGACTTTATCCCTCCAGAATTTTGATTTCTGATTTTTGCATTTTTGTTTTTTTTAAAATGCCGAAGTGGCGGAATTGGCAGACGCGCTAGGTTCAGGGTCTAGTGGTCGAAAGGCCGTGCGGGTTCGACTCCCGCCTTCGGCACCAAATTGCAGTTAGCCCTGCCTACCGCCTGCCTGCCGGCAGGCAGGGACAGGCAGGCGCGGATTTACACGGATTACAGAAATATGAAATTAAGAAAATGAGGTTGCAACCTTCTCAAATTCCCTGCTTCATATTTTCTGATTTATTAAATCTGTGTCTGCCGACAGGCAGATCCGTGTTAATTTGTGGTTAAATATAAAAGATTTTGCTTGTTATTTTTCATTTTTTTGTACTGGCAACTGACACCCGACAGCTGAGAACTGTTTTAATATGATAGACCTTCATACGCACAGTCTTTTTAGCGATGGCGAGCTTCTTCCATCGGAGTTGATCCGAAGGGCATATGTTGCCGGCTATAAGGCCCTGGCAATTACAGACCATGTGGATTCATCAAATATCGATTTTGTGATCCCAAGGATCATCGGGGCGATCAATGCTGTGTCAGAATATTCAGACATAAGGATTATACCGGGAGCTGAGATAACACATGTGCCGCCGAAACTTATCGGTAAACTGGTTGCACAGGCAAGAGACCTTGGCGCAAGGATAGTCGTGGTTCACGGTGAAACTGTAACTGAGCCTGTAATACCCGGGACCAACAGGGCTGCAATCGAGGCGGGCGCGGACATACTGTCTCATCCGGGGCTGATAAAAAAAGAAGATGCGGCAAGGGCCCGGGAAAACGGAGTGGCACTTGAAATAACTGCCCGGAAGGGACACAGCCTTGCTAACGGACACGTTGCAAAGACAGGCACGGAGACCGGCGCTATGCTTGTTATAAATACAGATGCCCATTCACCCGATGACCTGATATAGCTTGAGAAGGCAGGGATAATTCTTTGCGGCGCAGGCCTTGCTGAAGACGCAGTAGAGCAGATTTTCAAGAATTCACAAATGCTTGTGAATAAGATAATGGCTTAAAAATATAAGGGCTTTTGGGAAATTATGTGGAGAAAATTCTTCTTGCCCCTCTTTTTCAAAGAGGGGGATAAGGAACTTAGCCAGCAGACCCAAAAATAGAAGGATAAATCTACATCTAAATTTACAATTTGCAATCAGCAATAGAAATTAACGGAGGATATAGATGCCAAAGGTAATCAAAAAGAAGATAGTGAAAAAAGTAAAGCTTCAGGAAGAAGAAGTCAAGAGCGCGGCCATGCGCTCGCTGGACCTGATAAAAGAAAGAAAAAAGACTGCTGTTTATGTCTTGGCCGGTTTTGTCATCGCCGTGGTCCTGATCGCCGGCTTAATGTTTTATTTTTCCTCTGCTGAAAGCAAGGCGCGCACTCTGGCAAAAGAGGCAAACGATTATTATTACAATATCAACCTGAAGACCCCTATGCCTGAGACCGAGAGATGGAAAAAATCACTGGACCTGTTTCAGAGGTCCATAGCGTCGAAGGCAACTCCGTCAGCCCAGTATTATTTAGGCAATTGTTATGCTAACCTAGGCGATCATGATAATGCGGTAAAGGCATATCTCACATTCCTTGATAAATATAAAAGTGCACGTGAAATAATGCCGCTTGTGTATCAGAAACTTGCTGTTTCGTACATAAGGCTAGGCAAAGGTGATGATGCGATCAAGACCTTGAATAAACTTGCCGAATTTGAAAACGGGATATTCAAAGATACTGCTATGGTGCTTACGGCACGGTATTATGACACCACAGGGAAGCAGGAAGAGGCCCTGAAAAAATATAAAGAAATTGTCAAAGACTACCCGTCATCGCCCTGGAGCATAGAGGCAAATGCAAGAATAGATAGGGACAAGGTCTCAGGAACAAGCGCCGCTACTGTGGTCGTTCCTGCCCCGGCAATAAAATGAACCTGTACATCGTACTTAATGTCAGGTACTTCGTATATCGTGGTTCGTACATCGTGCAAGGATGATTAGTAACGAGGTGCGTAGTACGATTTAGTCTGCAATCTGTGTTCATTCGTGCCTGCCCCGTCCGGCAGGGTGGATAGGCGGGTTAATCCGTGGTTAATATTTTTTTCTGCACTCTGCACTCCGTACTTATTCTTCTGTTGGATGTGTCAATGACGGGGACACATATAGGATAAGTTAAAACTGTATTTCAGAGCCTGACCCCCAGTTGGATATTCCCCCTCTGTGCCTTTTTATTTGCAAGGGTGTAGACCTGACCCTCAGCTTTGTGTCCCTGTTTATTACCGTGTGAGGTTGACTTTATGCTGCTGAGTGCTGAAGTTCCCGTGCTGTATGTATGGATTCAATATCCTTCTTATACCTTTTCTGGGCCTCTTCAATGTCATAAAGCGTCTGGAGGTTCATCCAGAATACTGCAGGGACGCCAAAAAACTTGCCCAGCTTTAGAGCAGTTTCTGCTGTAATGCTTCTTTCGCCCTTGATGATCTGCCCGATCCTTGTCTGCGAAAGGCCGGTCTCTATAGACAGACGATAGACAGATATTTCCATCGGCGACAGAAACTCCTCTTTAAGCACCTCACCCGGGTGTATATTCTTTAAAGTTCTCATAGTATTACTCCTTTCAGTGATAATCGGCTATTTCAACATCAAAGGCATTTCCATCTTTCCATTTGAAACAGATACGCCATTGGTCATTTATTCTGATGCTCCACTGACCCCCTCTGTTACCCTTCAGCGCCTCAAGCCTGTTGTGGGGCGGTACCCTCAGCGTCTGAAGCATTGTTGCAGCGGCGATCATCCTCAATTTTCGCCTCGCCACATTATGCAGATTAGAAGGCAGTTTGATCTTCTTCGAAAAACGGCCCGTCCATATAAGTTCGGTTTCTTCATCCCTGAAAGATACTATCATTTTAAAATAGTATCGCATAAAGATAGTATTAAGTCAATCATTGGCCTCCCGCACTATCCCTGGCCCGGCGGCCCGCGTGCAAACTTTCACGCACCCTCTGTGCCTTTGCCCCTTTGTGGCTTTCTCTTGCAATATATCTAAAAAAAGAGTTAAATATTGGGGGATTAGGGCGCTAACGGATCTAAAGAATAAATAATATCTGTCAAGGGTGTAGACTTGGCCCTCGGGTTTCTCGGTCGGATCGAGACGGGTGTTAGAGATTCCCCCATTTTATTTCTTAGCTCCTCTTGGCACAATTTCAAGCACTATGGCATTAGACCATAAAGTGGCTTTTTGTTTGTTCGATATTTTCCAAGGGTTATTTAAATCGAATTTGGCTCGGATTACGTAACGCCCGTTCTTGTCTAACGAGTAATAACCCTGTTTTCCGTTGAAGAAGTTAAGTGGTTGCTGGGAGGAATTGATAAAAAATGCCTCAGAGTCTCCAAGCATTGTCGGAGCGAATAGGCGGATTTCGTGACGACTAGGAACTGATTGAGTCGCAATGGGGCTATCGTCGTTCAGCTCCAGAGGCCAACGATTTAAATATAAAATTTCTAAAGGCGGAAATGCTGTTCTGCTGAAATAAATTTGGGCGTCTTCACTGCCAAGCCAAAGTATCTGATATTTTAATAATATGGGGTCGCCTTCTTCGTATTTATCTTTATCCGGGATTAATGTAATCTGAATATCGTCTTTCGCCAGGGCAGGTGACATTGCAAAGAGGGACAGGACTGCGATAAATATTATGGCTTTTATTAATTTCATATGCTACCAGTTATTAGATAGACGAAAACTGCCCCGATAATATAAGAATATATAAGCTCTCGACATTCCCCATAGTTGATTACCGATAATAACTTACACTATTTTCAAGCTTTTGAAAAGTTCGGATTGCAAGGGAGACTTTGTCTGATAGAGTTCACCTTCTAACCAGCAGATGCCAGTCAGTTGCAGAGTGTCTTGCCGGGATGGATCTCAAACGCCTCTGGAACAAATCGTATTAAAGATGTAACCGAGTCGGTCAGAAATAAGATCCCGAAAGCAATTAAAAGCAGGCCGCTAAATATCATGATGGGCCTCATGTATTTCTGTATGCCCCCATAATGGCTGAGGAATGAATTTATTGCGAGTGATGTAATGAAAAACGGTATTGCAAGCCCTGCGGAATATACGAGCAGAAGCTTGAAGCCATAAAATGTTGAGCCTGCGGTGCCTGCTATAAAAAGTATCGATCCCAATATGGGCCCGATGCACGGCGTCCATCCGCCGGCAAAGCTTAATCCCACTACAAAGGAGCCGATATAGCCGCGGGGCTTGGAATGGAGATGCACGCGTCTTTCTATTGAGAGAAACCCTATTTTTAGAACCCCCATAACATACAGCCCGAAGAGGATAATGATTATTCCTCCGACCGTCCGAATGACATCATAGTGCATAGCAAATATGCGTCCAATGAAGGATGAGAATACCCCGAGGAGGATGAAGACAGTTGAAAAGCCCGCAATAAAGGCAAGGGAATTTATTATGGTGAGCCTTCTGATAAGGGCCTTGTTCCCTGTCTTGAAATCGTCAAAAGAGATGCCTGTAATAAATGATACATATGACGGTATGACCGGAAGCACGCATGGAGAAAGAAAAGAAAGTATCCCGCCTAAAAACGCTCCAAGGTAACAGATCTTAAACATTTCGTGCACACTCCTTTTTGCTGCCCTTTATTTTTTCGATCGCATGACAAAGGACAGGCAGAATAACTTCTAAATTCTCCCTGACAGCAGAAGGACTGCCGGGGAGATTGATTATCAGTGTTTTCCCGCGTACTCCTGCCGCAGCCCGTGACAGCATCGCATTAGGAGTTTTATTCAGCCCCATAAACCGCATGGCCTCCGGTATTCCCGGTATCTCGCGTTTGATGACCTCAAGGGTGGCCTCAGGGGTTACATCCCTCGGCGAAAGTCCTGTGCCGCCTGTTGTCAAAATGAGGTCTGCCTTATTACATAATGATAGCAGTTTTTTCCTGATCAATGCTTTTTCATCGGGAAGGATATCACAACTAACAACTTTAGCGCCGATCTTTTTCACCATCTTTTCGATAACCGGCCCGCTTGTATCTTTCCGCTCGCCCCTTGAGCCTTTGTCGCTTAATGTAAGAATTGCAACAGTAAACATGAGTAACAAGTAACAAGTGACGAGTAACAAGTTAATAAGAGGATGTTTCCCCTTGACTACTGATTACCGTCTACTGACTACTTTTATTTCGTCTCCCTTCCTAACAACCCCGCCTTTGAGCACCTTTGCGAATCAACCTTCTTTTGGCATTACACAGTCGCCTGCCTGTATGTAAATGGCACAGCGCGTATGGCAAATTTTCCCGATCTGGCTTATTTCAGCCTCCACATCATTGCCAATTGTGATCTTTGTGCCTTTCGGAAGACTGAGGAGGTCAATCCCCTCAGTGGTTATGTTCTCAGCAAAATCTCCGGGGCCGACTTTAAGCCCCATTGCCTGCATCTTCCCGATGCTTTCGAGAGCAAGCAGGCTTATCTGCCTGTGCCATTTTTCAGATGCGTGAGCGTCATTTTCAATACCGAAATTTTCTCTTAACATGACCTCATCAACAGGTTTCTTCCTGACACCCTTTTTATCGCTTATGTTTAGTGAAACGACTTTAGCGTTCATGATTTGAATTTACCCCTCACCCTAACCCTCTCCCGCAAGGGGAGAGGGAATTAATTTTTTACCAACCCCTAATCCCTAACAACTAAACCCTATTTTATCATCGCTCCTTCTTTCACATCCTTTGCGGGGATCAGTATGGACAGCACCCCGTCGCTGTCAGTAGCGGCAAGGAGCATGCCCTGTGATTCGACCCCCATTAGTTTAGCAGGCTGGAGGTTTGTGACAACCACAATCTTGGAACCGATAAGCTGATCA
>JACQXH010000078.1:14604-62487 GCA_016208845.1 Nitrospirota bacterium
TACCTTTTGAGTCTGTGTTTCTTTTTTCACCTCTATCCTTGGGAACAGCGGATCTCCTTTAGAAACCTTTATCTGATGGGATGGCCTCCAGTCCCATGAAAATACATCGGGAAATTGAGATGAAGTGATACTATCAGCAAGCCCGATCTGATTCCAAATCCTGTCTGCCGTCTCAGGCATAAAAGGATATAGCGAAACTGCAGTAAGCCTGAGAGCGTTCCAGAGATTCATCATCACACTTTTGACCGAGTCTTTATCATTTTTGAAAAGCTTCCACGGCTCTGTCTTTGCTATCAGGTTATTTGACTCGCTCACCATGATCCATATGCGTTCAAGTATGAGATTAAAGTTCAGATGAGTCCAGTATCTTTCATCCTGAGAGCTGGTCTTTGCATCATCGCATAGCCTCTTATGCGCTTCTATCGGGTCCTGAACAGCGGCCGGTAAAACAGGCGGGTCGACTGCACCATTAAAATATTTTTCCGCCATAGTTAAAAACCTGCTAAGGAGATTTCCGAGGTCATTGGCAAGGTCGGTGTTGATGCGGCCCACCAGGGCCTCCTCTGAAAAATCGCCGTCAAGGCCAAACGTCACTTCCCTGAACAGGAAATATCTGAATGCGTCCACACCATATTTATCCACCATTTCATTCGGGTCCACGACATTGCCAATTGATTTGGACATCTTTTTGCCCTGCACAGTCCACCAGCCGTGCGCGAAGATGTTGTAAGGGAGGGGGAAATTCAGGGCCATAAGCATCGTGGACCAGTAGACTGAATGTGTAGTGAGTATGTCCTTGCCTATCAGATGATGCGTTGCAGGCCAAAAATCGAGTGACGAGTGACGAGCGACGAGCGACGACTGATGTGCCTGGCCTTTTAACTCGTTACCCGTTACCGGTAACTCGTTACTGCCAGCCACTAAATACTTTGTCGCTGAAAAATAATTTACAAGCGCGTCAAACCAGACATATGTTACAAAATTTGCATCAAAGGGAAGCTGAATGCCCCATGAGAGCCTTGATTTGGGCCTTGATATGCAGAGGTCTCCGAGCGTGTTGTTCTTTAAAAAGCCGAGCACCTCATTTCTGCGCGTATCAGGGAGGATAAAGGACGGATTGTCGTCGATGTGTTTAATGAGCCTGTTCTGATATTTAGACATAAGGAAGAAATAATTTTCTTCCTGTATCTGATCGACAGGCCGCCCGCAGTCAGGACAGTTGCCGTCAACAAGGTCTTTCTCCGTCCAGAACCGCTCATCAGGCGTGCAATACCATCCTGCGTATTGTCTCTTTTCTATCTCTCCCTTGTCCCAGAGGATCTGCATGAGACCCTGCACAGTTTTAATGTGCGCCTCATCAGTGGTGCGGATGAAGGCGTCATTTGATATATTCAGCTTTTTCCAGAGGGTCTTGAAATTCTCGACCATTACATCGGAATGTTTTTGGGGAGAAAGCCCTTTTTCTGCGGCAGCCTTTTCTACCTTCTGTCCGTGTTCATCAGTGCCTGTAAGAAAGAAAACTTCTCTGCCTTCTGATCTATAGTGCCGCGACATTATGTCAGCCGCTATTGTTGTATATGCATGTCCTATATGAGGGATATCATTTACATAATAGATGGGCGTGGTGATATAAAACTTCTTTTTATCCATCATATCTTTTTCTTTTTGAAGAATTTTTTCCGCCTGCTGAAGGGCCTTCCTTTGTCATCACGATGAGGCACGTGATCTTTTTTAGCTCCGGCCGCCTGCTGTTCTTTGCTCAGGCCCTGCCGTGACGGCTGAACATGGCTTTTTTCGGGTCTGATCTCCGCCGGCGGCGGTGCAGGATGAAAGGCCATCGGGACATTTTCCGTGTAACTTTTTTCTTCAATGACACTATCTTCTGTTACGATGACAGATTCATCCCCCACTGCAGCGGGTTCCTTTTTAGCGGGCTGCTCCATTTCATAACCCAGACAACACATAAGGCGGCCGCAGATACCGGACAGTTTCCCGGGGTTTAAGGCTCGTTCCTGCTTTTTAGCCATTCTTATGGAGATGGGTTCAAAAGAAGTCAGGAAAGCCTTGCAGCAGACCTCCCTGCCGCATACGCCGATACCTCCCATCAATTTAACCTCATCTCTGACCCCTATCTGCCGCATCTCTATCCGGGTTCTGAACTTTGAGGCAAGATCTCCAGGGTTACCTCTGTGCCGACAATTTTCATGGACAGCCCGCGGCCTTTCACTTTTTCCATGCAGAAGGCCCTTGCTTCCTCCTCCATTGAACGGTTGTTCTTATCGTTCTCAAGATCTTCATCGGTTGCTATGCGGAGGACTTTTTTGAGCTGCTGCTCCGGCTGTTCTATGGATCTTATGGGGAGCACGACAAAACCAAGGGACAATCCCATCTCTGACTCAACAACAACTCGAGCTCCAGGAGGCACCTCGATGCCATTGACCTCGAAGTTATAGATCTTTCCGCACTGTTTGAATCTAATGCCGACTACATCAGGCACCTGATCCTCCGAAAGTTTTCTTAAGCAGGAGATGCGTATGATAAAGAACAACGCGCTTATTTAAATTGAATCGCAGGGAATCCCTGATCCTTGAAAAAGTATTTGATAGTGTTAGTATATCATGTAATTCCGCTTTTTTTGAAATGACCCTGAGATCCTTTTCCCTGTCCCTGTTGATCAGGAGGTCTGTGCGGCCGGTGGCCTTTAATACTGCAATGTCTCTCAGCCATAGATGCACCCATGCAAACCATTCATCTTCAGAATCTTTCTCTTCCCACGGGTCTTCATCGATTTTTTCGAGGAGTTGCTGGAATGATAAGAACAAGCTGTCCCTTTTTTCGAGGAGCTCATCGTTTAATGCCAATCCGGGACGCCCGCCTGAAAGCATGCTCAGAATTACTGCTGTTTCAGGCTGCAAATTCTTACTGTCCGATTTATCTTCAAGCAATGCGCTCATTTTATTGATCGGTAAGGGCGAGAAGAATATCCTCTGGCACCTTGAGAGAATTGTTTTAGGCAGCAACTCCGGCCTGGGAGATATCAATATCAGGATACTCTGCTCCGGAGGCTCCTCCAATGTCTTAAGGAGGGCGTTTGCAGCGGACTGATTGAGGGTTTCTGCCCCGTCAATGATCACGGCCTTCCAGCGCCCTTCAAAGGCCTTGTATGATAAAAACTCCTCTATCTTTCTTGTTATATCAACCCTTATCTCTCCGTTGAAGGGGATGGCAAGAACGACATCAGGATGGGACAGATAGATCTTTGACCTTAAGTCATCGTCTTTTTCCCCGGGACTTATCAGGGCTTCCGGATAAAATAATTTATTTATCTTCAGACATGATGAACATTGATCACAACAGTCAAGCCGTAATGCGTGATCCGTTATGCGAAATGAGTTTTTATCTTTTAGCCCGTCACGCATCACGTCTAACGCTTCACGGCTGTTCTGGCAATTAAGCGTTTTTATGAAATTTATTGCAGTAAGTTTTTTGCCGATGCCGTCGTCACCGGTAAAGACAAAGGCATGGCCGATACGGTTTCTCTCCATGCAGCCTCTTAGTATCTCCACTGCCTTTTCCTGTCCTATAATGTCCCTTAAGGCCAAAGGGCCTCCAGGGCCTCCACTATCTTTTTATGGACCTCTTGAACGCTGCCCCCGGCATCAATGATCTTTATTCTTTCAGGCGACTCTTTTGCGATCTGAAAGTAACCGTCCCGAACCCGCTTGTGAAATTCTACGGTCTCTAATTCGAGCCGGTCTGTCTTTTGTGCTTTTTTATTTCTTGTCAGCCCTTCCTCAACATCCATATCCAGAAGAAAGGTCAGAAAAGGTTTCAGGTCAGAGGCCACCAGCTCATTCAGAGTGTTAATGACCGAGAGATCCAATCCTCGCGCATAACCCTGATAAGCTGAAGTGGAATCCATGAACCGGTCGGTTATCACGATCGTATTTTGCATCAGCGCAGGATAGATAACCTCCCGAATGTGCTGCGCCCTCGAGGCGTTATAAAGAAGAAGCTCTGTAAGCGGATCCATATGATTTTCAGGCTCAAGGAGAACGGTCCTTATCTTCAGGCCTATCTTTGTCCCCCCGGGCTCTTCAGTAGCCAGAACATTGTGTCCCTTTGCCTTCAGATAATCACTGAGAAGATTTACCTGAGTTGTTTTTCCGCAGCCCTCGATCCCCTCAAAGGATATGAAGCCCCGTGCGCCATGAAGGCCCTTAACTGTTGACATAACCATCCCTTAATTCTTTAAGAAGTTTAAATACCTTTAATGCGTCTTCCATCTGCAAAGAGCCTGTACCGCATGACGGGGTCAGAAGCACCTGCCTTGTCAGCCTTTCCCTTGATATGCCGGTCTTCTCCAGAGAGGAAAGCCCCCGTTCTAACTGTTCTCTCAGGTTCTGAACATTCAAGCCCCTTACCGCCTCGGTAGTAGGGGCAATTCCCCAGGCAATAAAACCGCCGTTATTAACAAAAGTCCTTATCTCTTCCGGATAGAGGCCCAGGCTGTCCCAGAAAAAATATGCGTCAAAATTCAATACGTCAATTCCTGATGAAAGCACGAGCGGCCAGTCGGCCTTGCTGCAGCAGTGAATGCCCGCGATAGCACCCGATGCCTTTATGCAGCTGACGAGTTCACGAAGAAGCCGCAATGCCTCGGCGTTGTCTACCCCGATGTATGTAGAAGTGCCGAGCGCCGAGAGTATGGGCTCATCAATAAATATCAGCACCTCTTCGGCATACTCCCTGAGCGTATTGATCTGCCATATGGCCTTTCCCTTGAGAAGCTCGAGCGAGAGCTGGCGTATTTCTTCATCAAAATAAACAGGTCTTTTCTGATCATCCGTAATGCTTAATGTGAATGTAAGCGGGCCTGTCACATGGCCCTTCAGGGTCTTGAATTTTTGCTCTTTTTTCTTGAGGATATCAATAAATTCATGCAACCCTGCTGCATATTCCCTGGAAATAGGAAATCCTTTCCCGTCTGCAACAGCTTCATAAAAAGATGCTGTTTCTTTTTCACCGGCCTGTTCTTTCAGGTGAATATTTTCGCCTTTGATCTCTATAAACGGGAAACCCTCTGAATACTGCGGCACCATGAGCTCTAAAAAACTTCTGTGCGGAAGCTGCGGCCAGAAAGGTATAGTTACAGAGTCAAAAATGACCCTGCACGCCTCAAAAGGGTCTGAATGTGGCACACTGCCGATACCTGTCGTGCTGAAACTCTGGAGCATCATTAATCATACTCTATGGTATTGGGAAGTTTCAAATAACCTGCCCAAGAAATTCAGTATAAAATGTGTAAGCCGCCAATTGTGTTTATCGACATCTTTTTTTTAGAGAAAAAATATATGGATTATCCGGAACGATTGTTGTTAAAATCTGGTATTCATTTAATTACGTGAGGAGGGCAAATGGCCAATAAACCAAATGAGATCAAGATAAACATGTCGGCAGAGCTTCAGGCCGGCGTTTATGCGAATAACATGATGGTGGCCCACACCAGAGAGGAGTTTGTAATGGACTTCTCCTTCATCGTTCCGCCTATGGGTACCGTGGTGGCTCGTGTTGTCACCAGCCCGGGACATTTGAAGCGTATTATCAATGCGCTGCATGATAATGTTAAGAAATACGAAGCCAAATTCGGAACTATTGTGCAGGCAGAGGAGTTGAGCGAGCCTTTTGAATTTAATGCGTGAAAAAATATCAGTTCAAGCGGTTTAAACCGTTCAAGCCGCTCAAATCGCGAGTTATGACTCAAAAAAATAATACACGTGTATTGCAGTATTTCATATTTCTAACGGCACTGCTTCTTATTTCCTCATGTGCTTCTTATACGCCGCGGGTCACTATGCCGCCGCCGGTTGGTTATGTCACGGCCTCATGGTATGGCCCTGATTTCCACGGGAAGCAGACCTCATCAGGCGAAAGATATGATATGTATGCCATGACCTGCGCTCACAAGACATTCCCTTTTGGCACAAATCTCCGCGTGACTAATCCGGTCAATAATAAGTCTGTTGTAGTAACGGTGAATGACAGAGGGCCGTTTATCCCCGGCAGGGACCTGGACCTTTCATACTCAGCTGCCAAAGAGATAGGACTTGTGGGTCCCGGGGTCGGAAGGGTGAGGATCGAACACCTCGGAAGGAATATGCGTTATGTGAAGAGGGTTGAATTTATGCCTCTAATTGCATCAGGGCCGTTTACGGTCCAGGTCGGGGCGTTCCAGGAAGAATCCAATGCCCTGCATATGAAACAGGGGCTTGAGCTGAGATATAAAGATGTGGCTGTCGCCTCAGCCTTTGTTAATGGGAATAAATTCTATCGGGTCAGAATAGGGTCTTTTGTCAGCAGGGATGGCGCATATTCAGTTGCACAGAACCTTGCAGATGAAGGTTATACTACATTTATTACCAAGGCTGATTAAACTAAGTTCAACCGCACAGCAAATTCAGGCCCCGAGATTTAAAAAACACTGCGTTTTTCATTCAATCCCATTAACTTTATGTTATAATCTTGTTATAACATCATCAAGGAGGCAATTATGCATAGAAAAGTATGTTCCATAGGCAACAGTCAGGGGGTCTCCATCCCTGTTGAGACTCTTGAAAAGCTTAACCTGTCCATCGGTTCTGAGGTAGACGTTAAGCTCGATGAGGAAAGTTCAAGGATCATCATCGAGCCGGTTAAAAAAAAGAAATACCCCAAAGGCTTAGACAGACAATTTGTATCGCAGGTAAATGAATTTATCGAAAAGTACCGTCCCGCTCTAGTGGAGCTTTCCAAAAAATGAAATATCTTTCACCGGAAAAATGCAATTAACCACAGAGTACACTGAGGAAAACACTAATAATAGAAAAAAACTCTTTATTTTATTTTTCTCTGTGCACTCTTTTATTCAGCAACAGCGTTGCTGTTACAGAGGAGAATGAATTATGAGAACACAGAGAACTATATGATAATTGAATATTTCTTTCACTTTTGGTATATCACTCAGTGGCCTCTGTGGTTTCCTGAATGTATTATTTGATTTCAGCGGAGCAGGTGCTTTTTATTCACAGCAGGCTGGTAGATGAGACCGGCGGGTCTCACGGCATCAGGGATATAGGGCTTCTTCAGTCCGCTGTATCACGACCCAAAGCAACTTTTGGGGGGAAGGATCTTTATCCCGGTATTTTCCATAAGGCGGCTGCCCTGATGGAATCACTCATAAAACCGGGAAAATGGCATTTGATGAAGTCGTGAAATGGCTTGAAAGTCATTCATCCTGAGGACGGCTGTTTGCCACGGATCTTCGCGGATAGACACGGATTAATAAATAGACAATCAGAGCACAGATTGCAGACTAAATCGTACTACGTACCTCGAACTTAATGCTTGGTACTTCGTATATCATAGTTCGTACTTCGTGTAAGAATGATAAGTAACGGGTTGTTATATGCGAGGTACTATGTACGAAATGCGGTTTTCTTCTTTATTTAACTGATTTTGCACTTGTATTTCTGCCGACAGGCAGATCCGTGCCCATCCGTGCCCATCCGTGGCTAAACTTATTTTTTATTCTATCAGTTGTTGTCTGGATGCCGACAGGCAGGTTAATCTGTGGCTAAATGTTAAAATATCGATATCTTACCAAATACGCCGTCATACCCCGGTGTGACGCTAATATCTCCGCGTCTCATTTTTATTATGCCGTCTGCAATTTTTCTGTCCGTGATCTCATGAAGGCCGGGCTCCGGCAGGTCCATGAGGATATCGAACTCTGTAGATGACGCGACGAGTCTTTCATATTCTCTCTTGACCTTTACAGTGTTGACGCCTGAACCAAATGCCTCTGCAATTATTTCCACCAATGGCACCATATGTCTGGAAGGTATTGCGTTGTCAGGGACAAAACCCCGACTTCTGTCAGCAAGCTCATTGACCCTGTTCATGACGCCTATCGTGAGGTCCTTTTTGCAGACAGGACATCTGTCCCCGTTTTTTTCAGTCTCTTCCGGAGAAAGCAGGACATTGCAGTCCCTGTGGCCGTCATAATGATATTTGCCCTCTTCAGGGAAAAACTCTATTGTGCAAAGGAAACGATTTTTATCTTTTTTTCTGATAGCATCAATGACATCAAAATAATCCATTTTACAGTCAAACACATTTGCCTCTCTGCCGAGCTTGCCCGGAGAATGAGCGTCTGAATTGGACAGCAGGGTTATTTTATCCAGAGCAGAAAGCCTCCAGTTCATCTCCGGGTCTGAAGAAAGCCCGGTCTCAATGGCATATATATACTTTGAATGATCTTCAAAACACTCCTCTATGGAGTCAAAACCCGATTTACTTCCGAAAACAGAAAACCAGGGGGTCCATGCGTGCGCAGGAACAAAGAGACAGTCTTCTGAAATATCCAGAACTATTTTCAACAGGTCCTTTGCAGGCGTACCCAGGATCGGCCTTCCATCAGAGGATATATTCCCCAGCTTTTGTAATTTGCTATTAATTTTTTCTGCGATCTCGATGCCTGGCGCCATTATGATATTATGGATCCTTCTAACGCTCCCTTTGAAAGAATAGATACTGCTTATTTCCGCTGTGAGCATGAAAAATACTGACGGCTCTGTTGATGTTGTATAGAGGCCGTTGCCTGCAGGTTTGAGGGTTTCTTTTATATTCTTAAAATGAACCGGATGTGTGAAATCACCTGTGCCTAAAAGATTGATGCCTTTTTTCCTGGCCCACAATGCCATAGTCGCAACATTCATGTCTTTGCTTGTTGCACGGCTATAGCCTGAATGTACATGTAAGTCAGCTATTATTCTGGTCATAATAAAATCAAAACTTAAATATCATCCCGAACAATCGGGACAAAATTGTGGAAAAATATATTGATAAATATTTTTTAATTTTGATCTTTGCATTTTAAGATTTAAATTTCCTTTTCATATATCCTGTATTTTTTATAGAGCCTGCCGTTGAAGGTTTCAATTACCCTCTGTACAGGATAGTTGTCCTCTAATATCCATGAGAACTCAACCCTCTTAAACCCTTTTGCCAGCATGGTCTTAAGCCCTTCAATGAACAGAAGGGAGTCAACCCCCCTCCGCCTGTACCCAGGTTTTATCCCCAGGAGCAGGAGCCGGAGGTCTTTAATTTTTCGTGAATACCACAGAGCCTTGGGCAGGCCAAGAGGGAAGAGGCGGCCATTGATCTTTTTAAGCACAAAATTAAAATCCGGAAGCATCATCATGAAGCCCACTGCTTCACCCTTGCATTCGGCTATCAAGGTAAGCTCGGGGATCATTATCTGCTTCAACTTCTTAGCTGTGTGGTCGATCTCCTCATCTGTCATGGGAACAAAGCCCCAGTTCTTTTCCCACGCTGAATTATAGATGCCTTTGAAAAGGTTCATCTCGCTCTTGAAGGCCTTCATGTTAAACGGCCTGGCCGTTATACCCTGTTTTTCAGCAATGCCGGAGACGCGGTAAGCCTTTTCAGGAAGTTTTTTTGGGACATCTATTATATAGGCAAACAGGTCTTTGGCCTTTCTCAGCCCGCACCTCTCGAATAATTTTTTATAGTAAGGAAAGTTATACGGCATCATTACCATGGGCGGCTCTTCAAAGCCTTCTACAAGAAGGCCTAATTCTTCATTTGAAGAAAAATTCATCGGCCCTCTTATAATTGACATGCCTTTGCCTGTGAGCCACTGTTTAGCTTTATCCATCAGTGCCTGCGCTGCAAGGTTTTCGTCTACACAGTCGAAGAAACCAAAAAAGCCTGCCTTTTCCTGATGAAAATTTATGTGCGCCTCGTTGTATATTGCGGCTATTCTGCCGACGGTTTGTCCATTTATCTTTGCGATGAACGATTTTACTTCTGCATGTTTAAAGAACGGATTTTTTGAAGAGAACTGTTCCCTGACATCCATTTTAAGAGGAGGGCACCATGAGGAATTTTTTGGATATAGTTTAAAAGGCAGATCCAGAAATTTATTAAAGTTTTTTTTGTTGTCAGCAGGCAGTATTTCGATCAAGTTACGATGTCCGTTTCCCGTCTTTATATTTTATGGTTCTGATTATATCATAAAAAATATAAACCCAAAAGCAGTCAATGTTATTGACACTTAACCCCTCTCTCTTGACAGAGGATACCTTTTAATGTAATATAGTGTCATACAATGTAACGCATTATAGAAACGAGGTGAAAAGATATGCCGACAGTTCAAAAGAGCATCAGAATTCAAGAAAGAACAATTAAAGAAATTGAGCAAATAGCCAGAGATTCAGGAAAAGAATTTTCTTCCGTAGCAAATGAATTACTCGAAGAAGCGGTAAGAATGCAGCGCTGCCCCGGCGTTATTTTTACTGAGGGGACTACAGGCCGCAGGGCTCGAATTGCAGGCACTGGCATTGAGGTTTGGGAGCTTATTGCAACTTATAAAGGAGTGGGTGCGGACTTTAAGCGGCTCCAGAAGGCATATCACTGGCTTACTGATCAGCAGTTGAGGGCTGCTATTGGCTATTACAGAATCTATGCTGAGGATATAGACCGTCTTATAAAGCAAAATGAAACATTAACCCAGAAGCATGTCCATGAAAGGTACCCATTCCTTGACAGAGGTAATCGTTGAGATATTACCTTGATGAAGACCTAAGTCCGAAGATAGCAGAAATACTCAGAAAACATCATATAGATGCTATCAGCGCCCATGAAGTTGGAATGTTGCAGAGAAGTGATAGAGAGCAGCTTGAGCGGGCTTCGTCCGAAAAAAGATGTCTGTTAACCAGAAACAGAAACGACTTTATCCAGCTGACTGTTCAGTTCTTTAATGAACATCGGCCACATTATGGAGTGCTTATAATTCCGCATACATTACCCGGGGATAAATTTTCCCTTATGGCTAAAGCTATCATCAAACATCATTCAAAACATTGCAAAGATATATTGGAATCATACACAATTGATTTTCTTGAAGGTTAAAAGTCAATCAAAATGGTTAAATGTCCTCCCCAAATTTTTCTTGCAAGATTCCGTTTCTAACAGTAGAGAAAACAGCAAAAAAAAGATGCGCCCCCATTTTTTACATAAAGCGCAGACCCGTGTTCCTTTTTAGCTAATTTACGTAACCGTTCAGTTACGGGGGGCATAATATGTCATAAAGAAGGATTCCCGACAAGCGGGAATGACAGAACCTATTGTCATTGCTTCCTTTTGTCATTCCGGCTTGTCCGGAATCTCTCTTTTTCTCCCCCCGTAACTGAATGGTTACCTAATTTACTTTAAAAGTAATTGACCTAATTACTTTAATATGTTACTCTTTCAATTAAAGGAAGGTGATATAAATGCTTACCAAGTTAACAAGAGGAAACCAAATAACTATTCCCAAGCCCATTGTTGAAAAGGCACGTCTTAAGTCAGGTACGGATTATCTTCAGGTGGAATACCATGAAGGGGTAATTTATCTAAAGCCTGTTGAAGTGGAGGAAAGAATTTCTCCTGAGGTCTTTGAAAAGTTTCAAAGACATATTTTAAAGAAAGAGAGAGAAGATGTATTAGTTGATGAAGAGGAGGCAGAAGATTTTCTATCAAAAAGGGCTAAGAGAAAAAAGTGAAAAAATTCCTCTATAAAAAGGCATTTCTGCAAGCTTTTGATCGCTATAAAGAATTAGAGAAGGCATTGATAATAATGGCGGATAAACAAATCCGTCATTATTATTTAAAACAGAACGCACCTTTTGGATTAAGAATTAAAAAGCTTTTTGAAAATAAAGAGGGGAAGACCTTTGAGGCAAGAGTGTCTGATAAAATTCGGTTACTTTATGTAGAGTCTGATGATGTAGTTGTTTTTGCCTTTTTAGGAAATCATGATGAAGTGAAGAGATATATTAAAAAATTTAGATAAAAAACCAATTAATTCCCCTTTTAGCATTAACTGTCCTCCATACTTGAAAAGTATTCCACAGACAAAAGTGAAAATCATTTAAAAGAAGAGACGTTTTTCGACTAAATAGAGTCTGTTTATAAATTACCATATGTCGCTGGTTACGTCATTCCGGCTTGTCCGGAATCCTTCTGAAAAAAGATTCCGGACAAGCCGGAATGACAGCTTGAGCACTTTATCAAGATGTTCGTCAGTATGTGTTGCCATATAACTGGTCCTGATCAGGGCGCTGCCGTTAGGCACGGCAGGGCTTACAACTACGTTAGCAAATATCCCTTTGTCATGAAGCATCTTTGTCATTGTAAAGGCCTTTTTATCGTCTCCCACCACAACAGGCACGATAGGAGTCTCACTCTTGCCTGTGTCAAAACCGAGCTTCTTAAAGCCCGCAAGCATTTTGCCGGTGTTGTGCCACAAACGGGCTCTGCGCTCCGGCTCTTCTTCAATTATGTCGATCGCCGCACTTACAGATGCCACTGAGGCCGGGGGGGGACTTGCGCTGAACATCAGGGCCCGTGCAAAGTGTTTTATATAATGAATTACGTCCTCTGAGGCTGCAATGAAACCGCCGATAGACGCGAGGGACTTCGAATAAGTGCCCATGATCAGGTCCACATCGTCCTCCAGGTCAAAATGCTCTGCAGTGCCTCTGCCGGTCTTGCCTATTACACCTATTCCGTGGGCGTCGTCTACCATTATCCTTGCTCCGTATTTTTTTGCAAGCCTGACGATATTTGGAAGGTCTGCTATATCTCCTTCCATGCTGAATACGCCGTCAACGACTATAAGCTTGCCCCTGTCATTATATTGCTGAAGGAGCCTCTCGAGGTCCTCCATGTCATTATGCCTGTATTTTTTTATCTCACTGAAAGAAAGCCTGCACCCGTCTATTATGCTTGCATGGTCCATCTTGTCGATCAAAACCACATCATCTTTGCCTGCGAGCGCTGATATGACGCCAAGGTTGGTCTGAAAGCCTGTTGAAAATACCAGGGCCGCCTGCATTCTCATGAACCGGGCAAGTTTTGCTTCAAGGTCTACATGGATGTCAAGAGTGCCGTTCAAAAATCTGGACCCTGCGCAGCCGCTTCCGTATTTCCTGAGCGCATTTATTGCGGCCTCTTTCACTCTAATTTCCTTCGCAGTGATAAACTTGTAACATTTATCAAATATATCAGCCTGCGTTGTCTGGCTTCCTTTATTTACAGCCACTTGTGAATTTTGTACCAGTCTGCCGTCCATTTTATTCCTTTTTTGATCTCGACCCTCGGTTGAAAACACAGATCGTTCTTTGCATTGGTAATATTACACACCCAGTCAGTATACATTAACTCCCTGAGCTTGTCTCTATTTATCATTGTCCTTTTGCCAATAATTTTACTAATTCCCTGGCTAAAAAAGCCAATCGCCGGCAACAGGGACCTGTGCAATCTGATCTTGTTGACGTTTATAGAGAGCGCTGAGGCTATTTCATTTATTATCTCATTATTGGAGTAAATTCGTCCATCAGAAATAAAATAGATCTTTCCCACGGCTTTTTCGCTTTCTGCGGAAAGTATGATGGCATTGACCAGGTCATCCACATACAGCATTGACACTGATCCATCGCCCCAGTATGGGATGAACCCTCTGTTTATAAACTTGAATAATAAAAATAATTCCTGGTCCCTCGGTCCGTAAACAGCAGCAGGCCTTAGGACACAAACTGGGACAGCACTTCTATGGCTCATGACGGCCTCTTCTGCTTTTAATTTACTCCTGCCGTAATCTGACACAGGATGCGGTTCAGAGTCATCTGAGGGCAGGGCTGTGCTGAGCACGGGGCCAAAGGCGGACAGACTGCTTACATGTACAAATCTCCTGATCTTCGTATCATGCCTTGCAGCAGCCTGGATGATATTTTCAGTGCCTTTTGTGTTTACAGTGTAAAAATCCTCTTTGCAGTTCGCCTTTGTAAGTCCTGCCAGATGAAAGATATAATCGTGATATTTGACGCATGCACTCAGCGAATCGCTGTCAGAACAGTCTCCCTGAACAAATTTTGCATCAAGCCTCTCGAGCCATCTGAGGTTCGATGCCTTGCGCACGAGACAGGTGACCTCATATCCCCTTTTTATGAGTTCTTCGGTGAGGTGGCTTCCTATAAAGCCGGTTGCCCCTGTAACAAGAGCCTTCATGTACCAATATTTAAACAGTACAGGGGCTCAGAGTCAAGTCTTTATCCTAAAAACGGCCGTTTCATTTACCCCGGAGGCACAGAGACACGGAGAACTAAATGAGAAATTGGAAATAAAAAAGTGGTTAACTGCTTTTGGTTTATGGGAATTTTAACTGCCCAGCACAATAAGTATGAACCCGGCAAACATAATTATTCCGCCGATGGCCCTTTCGGAGATTTTTTCTTCTTTAAATAAAAAATGGCCGTAAAGAATGCTGAAGACAAGGCTTGTGCGTTTTATTGAGATCATATAGGCGACGTTGGTCATGCTTATTGCAACCATGTTGAAGATGATCATTAAAGAATAAGTAAAACCAATGGTTGACAGAGGCAGGAGATCATTTTTTGTTATAGTGAGCCTGGCTTTATGTTTTACAAAGGCTATTGGCGTTAACAAGAGGGTTACGAGCATAAAGTATATGCCTCCAAAAAAAACAGGAGATGAATGTCCGATTGCCATTTTCACAAGCGATGATGTGATGCTGTACAGGAAGGCAACCATGATCATCATTACAGAACCTTTTTCCCTGAATATGGCTTTTATCGGCTGAATAAATCCCTGTCTCGCCTTATGGATGTTCAGTAAGTAACCGCCTATTGCTATCAGAAGGATACCGAAGCCTCCGGTTACAGTAACCCTTTCCCCCAGGATGAGATATGACGTTCCCATCAGGAATATGGGGGTCAACGCCAGAAAAGGGATTGAAAGGCTTATCGGTGAGACCTTCAGGGCCTTTGTATAAAGGACTATGGCAGCTACTTCCAGGGGCAGGGAACATAAGACCGCTGTCCAGAATGTTCTGTCAATTCGTGGTATTTCGATAAATGTCAGGCTTGTGAGAAGAACAGGAAGGGCAAATAATAAGCGTGCCCATGCAATAAAATATTCATCCCTTGAGACAAGCGCCTTTTTGGTCAAGGCGTCGCTCGTTGCAAGCAAAATTGCTGCCATTAGAGAATAGGTTATCCACATGCAAAATTATAATCAAAAATAAAAGAGCAAAATTTAAAATTAAGGAATTACCATCGTACTGCGTAAAAAATGTGTATTAACTGTGTACAGAGCGCAGTACGGATTAGTCCACAATTTTGATATTTAATATTTAATTTTTGAATTTTATTTTATGCTGTCAGTTTGCTATGTTGTACTCTTTTATCTTTGTCAGAAGCGTCTTGTAGCTTACCTTCAGTATCTCGGCAGCCCTGCTTTTATTGCCGTGGGTTTGTTCAAGGGCCTTTTTGATCCTCGCGGATTCAGCCATGCTGAGGGCCGCGCTGGCGGCATCATCAAGGGTCCCGTCCATAGGAATGGCATAAGGCGCTGATGTTGAAACAGGAGGGGCCAGCCGCAGATGTTCTTCTCTTATCGTCTCTCCATCGCACAATATGAGCGCCCTTTCTATGACATTTTCAAGTTCTCTTACATTTCCTTTCCAGAGATAATTTTTCAGGACCTCTATTGCAGAGGCGGAGATGGTTTTTTGAGGGATTTTCATCTCTGACGTGAACCTTGATATAAAGTGCTCAACCATGGCAGGTATGTCTTCTTTCCTGTCTCTCAGGGGAGGAATTGTGATCGGGAAGACGCTCAGTCTGTAGTAGAGGTCTTCCCTGAATAATTTCTCTTTTACAGCGGCATCAAGGTTTCTGTTGCTTGCTGCAATTATCCTTACATCTATGCTTATAGGTTTTGTTCCGCCGACCCGCTCTATCTCTGCCTCCTGAAGGGTTCTTAATAATTTAGACTGCAGGCTCGTGTCCATTTCCCCTATTTCATCAAGGAAAATGGTGCCTTTATCAGCAAGCTCGAACTTGCCGAATTTTCTATCTACAGCTCCTGTGAAAGAGCCTTTTTCATGACCGAAGAGCTCTGATTCAAGGAGCTCCCTTGGGATCGCCGCGCAATTAATAGGAATAAAAGGATGCTCTTTGCGCGGACTTAAAAAATGGATGGCCCTTGCAAAGAGTTCTTTGCCTGTGCCTGATTCTCCAAGCAAAAAGACGGTAGTCTTTGTCGTAGAGACTTTCTGTATATTGTTTGCGACCTCAAGCATCAGGGGGCTTTTCCCTATTATTGTCGGCATTCCGAGCTGGCCTGACAGTTTGTCCTTAAGCAGCATATTTTCTGTGATCAGCCTCTGATTTTCGAGAGATCTCTTAATGAGCATGAGCAGGTGGTCAGTATCAAGAGGTTTAGTGATAAAATCGTAGGCCCCCATCTTAATCGCCCTGACAGCGGTCTCGATCGTCCCGAATGCCGTCATAACGATTACCGGTATCAGGGAATTTTCTTCTTTTGAAGCCCTGAGGACTTCAAGACCGTCTTTTTTGGGCATCTGAAGGTCTGTCAGTACAACATCAAACTTTGACTCCTTTATCTTCCTGATGCCGTCAGCCCCGTCTCTGGCTATTACGACCTCATAGCCTTCCGGCTCAAGGGTTTCCTTAAGCATCTGCGCCATTGAGTCTTTGTCTTCTACAATGAGGATCTTTTCCATGATAATTGATTATAAACTATGTTTGTCATTCCGGCAGTTTTAAGCCGGAATCTATCCTTTATATCCTCTGGGTTCCCGCTCAACACACTGCGGGAATGATATCTTTTTGAGTGATTCACTATACATATCGCGCATTAATTCCCCAATTTCTTTCTCAGCAATTCATTCACTATCTTTGGATTGGCCTTGCCTTTTGTCGCCTTCATTATCTGCCCTGCAAAGAATCCAAGGAGCTTTTCTTCGCCTGCCCTGAACCTCTCCACTTCTTTAGGACTCTTGCTTAATATTTCATCGACCACTTTTTCGATCTCCGACTCATCGCTTACCTGAATAAGTCCTTTTTCCTTAACAATGGATTCAGCGTGTTTGCCCGTCTTATACATCTCTTCCAAAACCGTCTTGCCAATCCTGCCACTGATCGTGCCGTTCTCAATAAGCTTAAGCAATCCATCAAGATGTTCTGGGCCTAGGGGACATTCATCGAAGTCTTTGTTTTCCTCATTGAGTATTCTCCTGAGATCGCCTATCATCAAGTTACTTACTGACTTGGATGACGATCCAAGATTCACTGTTTTTTTGAATAAGTCTGAGCTGGACCTGTTAATAGACAGCAGATTTGCATCATGTTCTGGCAACCCGTGTTGAATCAAACTCTGTTTTCTTTCGTCAGGAAGTTCCTCAATCCCCTCCTTTATTCTTTCAATCCATGCATTATCTACTTCCACAGGCACAAGATCCGGCTCAGGGAAATACCGGTAATCATGAGCCTCTTCTTTTGAACGCATGGATTCCGTGATACCTTTGTTTGAATCCCAGAGGCGCGTCTCCTGAACTATCCTTCCGCCTTCGTTGAGAATTTTGATCTGCCGCTTTATCTCATACTCAAGCGCCTTTTCAACAAAACGGAAAGAATTCATGTTCTTGATCTCGGTCTTTGTGCCTAATTCCTTTTGTCCAACAGGCCGGACAGATACATTGGCATCGCATCTTAGCGAACCCTGTTCCATATTCCCGTCGCATACGCCGATATCACGGACAATCGCTCTTAATTTTTTTACAAACTCCGCAGCCTCCTGCGGACTGCGTATGTCAGGTTCTGATACAATCTCCATCAGGGGCGTGCCGGCCCTGTTCAAATCAACGAAACTGTGACTGCCCGCGCCTTCGTGTATGTTTTTCCCCGCGTCTTCTTCAAGGTGGATCCTTGTAAGCCCGATCTTTTTTGTAATTCCGTCAACCGTGATCTCCACAAATCCATGTTCGCATATGGGTAGTTCATACTGGCTTATCTGGTAACCCTTCGGAAGGTCGGGATAGAAGTAGTTCTTTCTTGCAAACCTGCTGTAAGGGGCGATCCTGCAATTTACTGCAAGCCCTGTCTTGATCACATACTCAATCGCCTTTTTGTTCATCACAGGCAAAACACCCGGCATCCCGATGCAGACCTGACACGTCTGCGTGTTCGGCTCCGCGCCGAATTTTGTCGAGCACCCGCAGAACATCTTTGAGTCGGTTGAAAGCTGTGCGTGTATCTCAAGCCCTATGACTGATTCGTATTGCATTTACGCGTTCCAGTAATCCTTTGACACTTTATAAATCTTTGCCAAATATTTCTCACAGGCTGCTACAATTTTCTCAGCTTCTTTTAAGTCCTCTTTAGCCGTATCTTCATCAATGGACGTCTGAAAATCATAATCGCCTATCTGCCGCTCTTTAAACAATTTTTTCAAAGTCTTGCTGAACGAGGAAGAAAATTTTCGTGTCTTGATAAATTCTCTGTTAAATGCTCCTATGGTCTGGCCGTGTGATGAATAGTGCAGTCCCTTTGAAAGCAACACAGCAGAGATGGCATGAAAGACCGCATAGTAAGAGCGGGATACGGTGTCGTCATAATGATCGTTTTCCAAATTGGTTTTAGCTGTTTTCAGTTTTTCCAGCGCCTTGCCAAGCATTTGCTTGATAACATCAATATCGCCTGCTTTCATAATTCTATTCCTTCTTTTAGAATGTTTAAACCGCTCATCACATATAATGTCGCCGATTAAGACCTCATATTTGTTCAGGAAGTCTACGCTTATATTAAGAAGCATATTTTCGTATGCCTTTTTTCTCTTATCAACAACGACCAGAAAATCATAATCAGATCCTTCATGAAAATCGCCTCTTGCACGCGAGCCGAACAGGATAATGCTTTTGAGGTGATGTTTTAATCTCTGTTTGACACGCCTTGCAAATTCAATGGCTATTTTGTCTGTTCTTTTTTTCTTCATATATAGTCCCTTGCATGGCATCTTGCAGGCCGCCTTTATTTTACCTTATTTTTCCATCTGTACACACGAAAGATAATCTTTCAAAAAGCCTTTCTCAAAAAGCAATCCCTTGAATGACTCAAGCCGTTCTCTTGGATAATTCGCCGGATGCGCTGCGGGATTGCGGTATTTGTCTTTTATTTGAAAAAGCTCATTTTTGAAATCAAGAAGTTTTTGTTTCCCATAGGTGTTATTCAAAATAAACTGTGAAAATTGCCACAGTAACTTATCTCCGTCTTTTGCTTTTTTTGTCTTATCTATCAGTGTGCATATTTCTCCAAGTGTTATCTTTGTGTCGCATACGATAAGCCTGACTTTATCCTGAGTTTTGTATTTTATCTGACAGCCTGTTGATAAGCAGACGTCAATGATCTTCCTTTTGAATTCATTTTCAATCGCCTTTGCGTATTCGATTGCCACAAAGCCGAATTCATCGGACGGCGAAAACTGATAGGTGGTATCAAGATGCCGGGCAAGCATGAGGAAGGTCCTTGTGGCTTCATCAAGACTTTTCCATAACTGCGTACCTATCGCACCGTGATAATAATCCTGAACGGTCTTGTTGTTGATCTGAGATGCGAATGTTTCATTTTTCTTATGAATGTTCTCAATTATCTTCTCGGTATTTTGAGTTATCAAATTCTCAATCGAGCCTTGATTTTCCTTCATGACCTCAAAGATCGCCGTCTGCTTGTCATAAATTTCTCTGAGCATATACGTTTGCAGATCATTTTTTGCACTTAAACTTTTGAGTGCCTTGATGATGTCGGACTTTTCCTGAATTTTATTTATAAGAACCTGCAACTGATCGCGCGTGAGAACAAATTGGCCCTTTGATTCGGTAACATGGGATTGAACCGCCGGAAAATCCTCCTTTGCGACGAGCTCGTAAAACTCGTCTATCTTGTGATACGTCCTTGCATTATGCTCATATTCAAGCTTTGTTTTTGCCGCCTCAATCTCATTCAGAAAGCCCTGATGTATCGGCAGTCCACGCTCTTGAAGGAGTTTAAACTTTGAGAGGAAGTTGATGCTGTCTTCGTATGAGTTCAGTTTTTTGGTTGTTTCAATAAAATTATACATCTCTATTACGTCTAAAGGTGTTTCATTGTGATAGCTTTTTTCAAACATACAGGCTGCATTAAAAAGAGAGGTCTTCAAACAGGTCATAGATTCTTTGTAAGAACCTTTATTAAAGTAGGTGTTGCTTGCTGCAAAAAAACCTTTAGCTGCTCTAAATGGATCACCAAGTTCCTCCATATCATATATTGAGGAAATAACTAAATATTCCAGTGGGCAGATTTCTAAATCATCTTTAAAGATTAAAGAGGCATTGAAGGCTAATTCGTTATTGATTTTATTATTTTCGTGCAGTGTATTGTAGAAGTCTTCAAGGAAAACAGAGTTGATTCTGCTTCCCAGTGGTTTGTACTCTATATCATACCCTTCCCAAAATATCGTATCAGCATAGTCAATACCTGCCATGATTTGGTCTAAACTGGTTTTAGGGATAGCATCGAGTATTGCATTGCATACATCAGAAAAAGGACCTTCTATCTCGTATCTTAGGTGAAGAAGTCCACATAACTCATGAAAGTTTAATTCTTTGTCTTTTAACTTAGAAGACATGTATTGATTGGCTATTTTGTTTACCCCTTGATTCTTGTCCAATTGTTTAAAAGGATATGCTTTAAAAAAATTATTAATATCTTCATCAGGATATTCTTTTAAAATAGGGCAATGATCAAAGACTATTTGTATAGCAATGAGCTCCAAAAGACCGTGTTTTGCGATTATCAATTTGAGGCAAGTTATGAAAAATACTTTAACTTGGGAATAATTAATATTACTTGTAGTTGAAGACTCTTTGCTTTCTTCTGCTGGAATTGCAGGTAGTAATAGATGTGCATCATCTAAGAACCTATCATCCCCAAAGCACGTTGCATTACAGTCCTGTAGCCATTCCTTCCCAAAAAATACCCCAATATTACTTAACTCATATATCTGCTGAGCAAAATATTTATTTATTCTAAGTGGTTCTCGTTGTTTCCAGGTCCAATGCATCTCTGTCGAACTATTAATAAGGAAGCGGTTTATCTCCTCAACATTCGCTGTTTCAATACAACGGATAATGCCTTTGGCATAGTCGCTTTTGGGATCGAACTTGCCTTCCCGAATCTTCAGTATCAGCAGCTTTGTCAATGTCTCAAGATCATCAGGACTTGTTTGTAGCTTTTTACGGAAAGCCTTCTCTTCGGAAGATTGGTTTGCTTTGAATGGAATTATCTTGCCCATATGATATGTTGTTTATTCTTTCTTGTAATTATCTATTAAAACAACTTCTTCTGCGGGTTTGCTTTTTGTATCTTATCCATGATTTCTTTAACAAACTTGTTAGCGCTTTCGAGAGATTTTGCAACCTCAGTTCTGGAAATAGGTCTTTCAGGTTCATATATGAAATCGTGCCTTTTAATCCTCATCCGGTTAAATCTTTCCGTTAGATTTCTGAAATCCCCGCCGAGTATCTCTTCGCAGAAGTCTACAACCGTCTTATGCTGGTTTCTGCCTTTCGGGCGATAACCCGAAAAAAACATTAAAGCCCTGCCTGCCCTGAGCATTGCATGATATGCGATTGTATAAGCCCATTCTTCGTCTATATTGATAGTTGCCTTTGAGGTAATTAAATCTTTGCCGGCACGTTTAATGTTGGAGATTATTTGCTTATCATTATAGGATATCTTTTCTATCAGACCCTGTGTTTCAAGCCTTTTTAAGCTCACGCTCATCCCCTAACAACATAATTTTCTCATCTTTCAGCACATCCATAATAAACCCATCTTTTGCTTTTTTCTTAGTCAGGAACTCTTTGTAATCATAAATTATGTGATTTATGGTCCTGCCTGACATTTTCTCAAGACCGTTTATTTCCGAATCAAGCTTGTCAAAATCAACATCTCCGATGATTATCAGATCAACATCACTGTCTGCCTTTTCCTCTGCTTTTGCAAACGAACCATATATAAAAGCGAACTTAACAGCCGGAAGATTTTCTATTACAGTCTTAATCTCGCCGATAACCCCGACTGTTTTAAGAATAAGGCCTTTCAGCTCATTAAAAAAAGAACAATTCCTGTTCGTCTGAAAATACTTAAGGTTGCCATGTCTTGATGATGAAAGAATTCCGGCTTTTTCGAGAGCTGCCAGTTCGCGGCTGAGATTTGTAGAGTCTTCTTTAAGGATGGTTGCAAGCTGGCGGACAAAGAAGCTTTCATCGCTGTGCGTGAAAAACCATGACAGCGCCTTTGCCCTGGTCCTTGAGCCAAATATTTTTTCTATTGCCTGTCCCATAGGTTATAGTAAATATTACTGCAATTGCAGTTTATATTACTGCAATCTATAGGTTCTGTCAACGCAGTTCTTTACAACTCCGGCTTTCTCTTATGCCACCCGGTATCCTGCTCATAAGCATAAGCAATTTTCAAGATCGTTTCTTCATCAAAATGCTACCCGATTATCTGCAGGCCGATGGGTAAATTACCAGAAGAAAAACCGCAGGGGATGGATATGCCCGGCACTCCTGCGAGGTTGACCGATATCGTGAAAATATCTGCAAGATACATATGAAGCGGGTCATCAGTCTTTTCTCCAGACCTAAATGCCGGAGTTGGTGATGTCGGCGTGACTATCACGTCTGCTTTTTTAAATGCATTTTCAAAATCCTGTTTTATCAAGGTCCTTACCTGCTGCGCCTTTTTATAGTATGCGTCATAGTATCCTGAGGACAATGAATATGTGCCGAGGATTATCCTCCTCTTTATCTCTGCGCCGAACCCTTTTGCCCTTGTCTTCATGTACATGTCCAGCAGATCATTGCCTTCTGTTCTTGCGCCATATTTTACCCCGTCATATCGTGCAAGATTGGATGAGGCCTCAGAGGTAGCGATTATATAATATGCGGCCACTGCATAGCCTGTATGCGGGAGCGATATCTCAACAGGAACAGCCCCGAGGGCTTCAAGTTTTCTGATCGCCTGTTTTACGGATTCTTCCACCTCTTTGTCTATGCCCTCAATGAAATATTCACTTGGAATTCCTATTCTCATGCCTTTTATATCACGCCCGAGCCCCGAGGTAAAATCAGGCACTGCTATAGGTGCCGATGTTGAATCATCAGGGTCATGGCCTGAAATAATATTCATCAGCATAGCAGAATCTCTAACGTTTTTTGTAATAGGCCCAATCTGGTCAAGAGATGAAGCAAAGGCAACAAGGCCATAACGGGAGACCCTTCCATATGTAGGCTTCAACCCTACAACCCCGCAGAATGATGCGGGCTGGCGTATCGACCCGCCAGTGTCAGAACCTAAAGCGGCAATGCACATATCCGATGCAACCGCAGCAGCCGACCCTCCGCTTGAGCCGCCCGGCACTGTCTCAAGATCCCACGGATTGTGTGTACGGCCGAAAGCGGAATTTTCCGTAGATGAACCCATTGCAAATTCATCGAGATTGGTTTTACCGATCAGGATGAAGCCCTGGTCTTTTAATTTCTGTGTGACTGTGCTTTCATAGGGCGGAATAAAATTCTCAAGGATCTTTGATGAGCACGTAGTCCTGATACCATCTGTGCACATGTTGTCCTTCACAGCAAGGGAAATGCCGAGCAGCAATCCCCTGTCGCCATTTTTTATGCGGCCCTCTGCATCTGTTGCGCGGGCTAATGCGTGTTCTCTGGCAATGGTCACATAGGCCTTTATCTTGGGCTCTACGGAATCTATTCTCTTGAAGAGTGCGTTTGTCAGCTCAACAGGACTGATCTCGCCTTTATCAAGGGCTGTCCGTGCTTCGTGAATACTTAAAGTATGCAGTTCCAAGTCTCCTCCGGGAAAAATAAAAATCAAATATCAATATTAAGGATTTCTAAATAGAGTCTGTTTATAAAGTGCCATAAGTCACTGGTTACGTCATTGCCGCTTGTCGGGAATCCTTCTGAAAAAAGATTCCGGACAAGCCGGAATGACAGCAAGACAGGAGTTTATAAACAGACTCTAAATAGAGTCTGTTTATAAATATCGCTAAATGTCACCCTGAGCCTGTCGAAGGGTGAGAAACTGCTTAATCCATCTCATGGTTCGACAAGCTCACCATGACAAGCTGGATATATCACGCATCTTATAAAAAGATTCTATTAAGTATTTACCTTGAACATTTTACTATTTTATTCCTCTATCTCACAACTGCATTAACTGATTAACCACAGAGATCACATAGAAACACAATGATAATACAGAAAAAAGCCTCATTTTATTATTCTTCTCTGTGTCCTCTGTGGTAATTTTTTTGATTAATTGAGATCTTTTTTATTTGACGTAAACATGAAACAATTGATAGCATATATGTCTAAATGATAAAGCTTAGTTTCACCAGGAGCAACGGCCCGGTTGACGAGGCGATAGACAGCCTGCTCGAGCTTGCGGAAGTTAACGGCAACACAAACCTTATCCGTGAAATGATCCTTGCTGCGCTAAAGGCCGGCCAGGAAGGCAGCGACAAGATCACCCTCAGGCTCATGAATACCACAATGAAGGAGATGCGTTTTACCGGAAAGGTTTTTGGCGCATACAGGGACGTAAAAAAAGTAACTGTTTTTGGTTCTGCCCGGACCCGGCCGGATGAGCCGGTATATGAGATGGCGCGTCTCTTTGGAAAAAAGCTCGCTGATGCTGGATATATGGTCATAACTGGCGGCGGGGGCGGTATCATGCAGGCCGCCAATGAGGGCGCAGGGCCTGAGAATTCCTTTGGAGTAAATATCCAGCTCCCCTTTGAACAAAAACCAAATCCCGTTGTTCTTGGGAATCCCCGGCTTATTACATATAAATACTTCTTTGTCCGGAAGGTCGCATTTATCAAGGAGGCGAGCGCCATCGCCCTTTTCCCCGGCGGATTCGGCACCCTTGATGAGGCAATGGAGACCCTCACTCTGCTTCAGACGGGAAAACATAACCCCATGCCTCTGGTCCTTGTTGATGAACCGGGGGGGACCTACTGGCAGCAGTGGATGAGGATCTTCAGGGAAGAGCTCCTTGCTGACGGATATATAAGCGAATCTGATTTTAATTTATTTGAATGGGTCGATACGGTTGATTCCGCTGTCAAGAAGATCACCCATTTCTACCGCCGCTATCACAGCGTGAGATATGTTAATAAAAAACTTGTGATCAGGCTTTTATCGAATGTTGACGCTCCATTTGTCGAAGACCTCCATAAGCGTTACTCAGACATCCTGCTTCCGAACGGGAAAATGTATTTATCAAACAGCCTTCCTGAAGAGGCTGATGACCCGGCGATTATCCACCTGCCAAGGCTGGTGATGAATTTTAATTGCAAGGATTACGGCCGGCTCAGACAGCTTATTGACGATATAAATAATTATTAAAAGGCACAAAGTTGCACAGGCACAAAGATAACCACTGATAAAATAAAAAATTATTTAGCCACGGATTAACACTGATAAACACAGATCTGCCTATCGGCAGGGTTTTTAGGATAAATGCGGGTCATTCGTACCCAGCATTGCAGTAAAGCCTTTTCTGTAACTCCCGACAAGCCGGAATGACAAAGCTAAAACGGATTTTGTTTTTGATACCTCGCAGCTCGGAACTAGTCATATCGATTTGCTACGGTATAGTTTATTCTTTTTTTTTGCCGAATATAGCCCGTAGCGCGCTATCGACATCTGGATATTTGAATTTGTATCCTGCCAACAACGCCTTTTCCGGCAAGACCCGCTGTCCTGTGAGAAGGATATTGCCAAGCTCTCCGAGGGTTAATTTGACAACAAAACCCGGGACCCTAAGCCATGACGGCTTATGAAGCGCCCTTCCAAGGGCAGAACTGAACTCTTTATTTGTTGCCGGGTCAGGGGCAGTCATATTAATCGGGCCGGCGATTAAATCTTTTTTAAGCGCAAATTTGATAATGCCTATGATGTCGTCTCTGTGGATCCATGAAAACCATTGATTGCCGCTGCCGACCGGCCCGCCTAAATAAAATCTAAACCTCCCATGCCTTGCAAACCTCTGCAAGAAAGTCTGAAGCAGGCGGGGTATTTTCAGTTACATGCTCATCCCCATGGGCGCCGTAGTAGCCGATTGCAGAGGCGCTGATCAGGACCTTTGGTTTTGGATTTGCATTCTTCATGGACTCTACAAGGGCGCGTGTTGTACTTATCCTGCTTGACATGATGAGTCCCTTGCGCTTCTTTGTCTAGCGTCCGGACGCAATGGACTCTCCGGCAAGATTGATGACAGCATCAAATTTTGAGATTATTTCAGGAGGAATTAGATCAGGCGGATTCCATGTAAGTTTTTCCTTTGAATCTGACTTGCGTCTCGTGGTAACTGCGACAGAATGCCCCGAGTTTCTCAGTTCACGGTTTAATGGCGCTCCGACAAACCCTGTGCCGCCTGTTATGAGGATATTCATGGGATGATTATATCAAAAGTGTTAGAGGTGGTGCATATCTGAAGTGATATTCAAAATAAATGCTTGATGATCCCTGGATCGATGAACCCTGCTCTTTAATCCCCGTGGAAATTATTCTGAAGTACTGGCGTCTGTTGGCCCCTGAATTTATCAAATTCTCCATTTTCGATTGCTTCACGCATTTTCCTGAAAAACTCAAGGTAGAAGTGAAGGTTGTGCAGGGTATTTAGTCTCATCGAAAGGATCTCCCTGTTCATAAAGAGATGACGCAGATACGCCTTTGAATAATTCCTGCATGTATAACAACCACAATTTATATCAAGCGGATCCGGGTCTGTCTTGAACTCTTCGCGCTTGATGCTGATCCTTCCGGCGCTCGTAAACAATGTCCCGTTACGCGCATTCCTCGTAGGCATGACACAGTCAAACATAGCAATGCCTGCTGAGCCCGCCTCAAGCACATCAAGCAGGTCGCCTATTCCCATCAGGTAGTGCGGCTTGTCCTGCGGTAAAAGAGGAGTCGTGTAATTTATCATGTCGTACATCAGGTTCTTCGGCTCTCCGACGCTAAGCCCGCCTATTGCGTATCCGTCAAAATCCATTTCAATCAATTCTTCAGCGCTCTGCTTTCTCAGGTCAGCGTATGTTCCTCCCTGCACAATGCCGAATAAGTGCGGAGTGCGGAGTGCGGAGTGCGGAGTTGAACTCTCTTTACATCTTCTTGCCCACTTTGATGTCAACTGAAGCGACTTCAGCGCATATTCGCGCGATGCCGGGTAAGGCGTGCATTCGTCAAATGCCATTGCTATGTCAGAGCCGAGTGCGGCCTGAATATCCATCACAAGTTCAGGGGTGAGAAAATGGGTAGAGCCATCGATGTGAGAGCGGAATTCCACTCCTTCATCCGTTATTTTTCTCAGCGGCGAGAGGCTGAAGACCTGAAACCCTCCGCTGTCCGTAAGGATCGGCCCCTGCCAGTTCATGAATTTATGAAGCCCGCCGATTTTATTTATCGCCTCGTGACCGGGGCGCAGATACAGGTGGTAAGTGTTGGAAAGGATTATTTCAGCGCCAAGGTCCTTCAGTTCATCCTGATTCATGGCCTTGACGGTCGCATTGGTGCCGACAGGCATGAAGGCCGGCGTGTTTATAATGCCCCGCTCAGTCTGTATCCGGCCGCGCCTCGCATTGCCGTCTGTTTTTGATATCTTGTATGTAATTTTGTCTCCTCAAAAAAGCATTTAACCACGGATGAACACAGATTAACACAGATCTGCCTGTCGGCAGAAAGACAAGTGCAAAATTAAATAAATATATCGGTACAACGTACTTCGTACAGCGTACCTCGTAAAAACAAAGACGAAATAATTACAAATCTACTAAAAAACTGTTACGAAGTACTAAGTACGATGTACGCAACACGATTCAGTCTGCAATCTGTGTTCTGATTGTCAGATTTAGTAATCCGTATCAATCCGCGAAGATCCGTGGCTGAATGCCGTTTAATAATGTGCTGTCCATATCCCGGCGGCAACTGCAAAATAGCTCAGAGCCAATATCACCCAGTGAAAGGCCTGAAGTATAGAGAATATTTTTTTGGTATCGAGTTCTTCACCCGAGGGCTTTGTGAAGATTTTTTTAAAAATGATTTTTTCAAGTCCGAACAAAAGCGACGCGTAAAATGTCCAGACCGCGATCATTACCCATGCCCCAAAGCTCAGGCCTTTCTCAGTGATCAATAAAAGGCCGGACATGCCTGCAAGAATGACCATTAGTTTAGCGATCTTTCCAAAGCGGTGTTCTGTCCCCTGAAACATCATGACCTGTTCAAGAGAGCTGTTCGACCTCTGGATCATCGGGAATGTGATCATAGTGACAAATGAAACCCCGCCTATCCAGATGATGATGGAGATAATGTGAACTGTTAATGCTATCGGGTATAACATGGTATGCTCCTTTATATCTTAAGAATTTATGAATCCGCAGATTACACAGATTTGCGCAGATTAAAAAAATCTAAAAAAATCTGTGTTTATCCGTGTCCATCTGTGGTTAAATATATATAAACATCTGCGGTCATCTGTGTAATCTGCGGACATCTTTCCCGGTCTCACATCTTCTCCGGGGCGCTGACTCCGAGAATTTTCAATCCCTCTTCAAGCGCAAGCTGAACAGCCCTGCAGAGGCTGAGCCTCGCACCGGTTATCACGCTGTCGTCTGTAAGGACCCTATGTTTATTGTAATAAGAATGAAAGAGCCGGGCCAGGTCCTGAAGATAATATGTTATCCTGTGCGGCTCAAAGGCAAATACCGCGCCTTCAAACATCATCGGATATTGGAGCAGTTTCTTGATTATGGCGATCTCCTCGACTTCTTTTAATGCCGTTAAGTCTGTCCCTTGAACCCGAAAAGACCGTAATGCGTGATACGTAATGTGTGATGAGTTTGCTGTTCCCTGACTACTGTCTACTGAATACTGACTACTATCTTTCTGACCCCTGACCCTTCTCTCTTCCGCCTGCCTGAATATACTTGATATCCTTGCAAACGCATACTGCACATAAAAAACAGGATTCTCCGCTGACTGCTCTTTTGCGACCTCTATGTCAAATTCGAGTTGACTGTCAGCCCTTCTTGTGAGAAATATGAATTTCGCTGTGTCAGAACCTACCTCATCAATTACCTCGCGCAGGGTTATGAATTCTCCTGCCCTCTTTGACATCTGCACGGGTTTGCCGTGCCTCAGGAGCGTTACCATCTGCACGATTATGACCCTGAATTTTTCCTTTGAAAGGCCGAAGGCCGAAAGCACCGACCTGATGCGCGGTATGTAGCCGTGATGGTCTGCGCCCCAGATGTCTATGATCGTATCAAAGCCCCTGTCGAGCTTGTCTTTGTGATAGGCGATATCAGAGGCAAAGTATGTATATTCGCCGTCCTGTTTGACAACAACCCTGTCCTTGTCGTCGCCAAAGTTTGTTGAGCTGAACCATTTTGCGCCGTCTTTTTCATATAAAAAATTTTTATGCTGAAGCGCGGTCAGTGCCCCCTGGACCTTGCCTTTTTCATAAAGCTCTTTTTCGCTCTGCCATTTATCAAAGGTCACTCCAAAATCCTTCAGGTCCCTTTCAATATCGGACAGCATCATTTTATAGGCATGACTGATAAAGAAATCACCGCATTGTTCAAAAGTATTATTAAGATATTTATTGCCGATATCTTTTATTATTTCTTCTGCTATCGAGGCGATATAATCCCCTTTATAGCCGTTTTCAGGAAAATGGACGTCGTTTCCCAATGCCTGCTGATATCGTGAATAAACTGACAGCCCGAGGAGTTTTACCTGGAGTCCGGCGTCATTGACGTAAAACTCCTTCTCCACCTCAAACCCTGCCGCAGTAAGCAGGTTGCTAAGTGCATTGCCGATCGCAGCGCCCCTTCCATGCCCTATATGAAGCGGCCCTGTTGGATTGGCGCTGATAAATTCGACCTGTATCCTTTTATTTTGTCCGAGGCCTGCGCTCAGGGATGGATGCCCTTCGCTCAGAAGTCGTTGCAGATTTTCATATAAGTATTCTTTTTTAAATCTGAAATTGATGAACCCTGCGCCTGCGATCTCTATATTTTCAAAAGGGCCGGATTGCTTAACTATTTCTGAAAGAAGCTCTTCAGCTATCTTTTTAGGGGGCTTTTTGAGTGTTTTTGTAAGGCCCATTGCAACAGTGCTGGCAGCATCGCCAAGGTCCTCATTCCTTGGAATTTCCACATCTATATAGGGGATGCTTTCCAGCCCCCAGCCTTCTTTGAGGCTCGCAATGGCATTTGTGATCGCTTCAGTGACGGCCTTTTTCATGGATTAAGTTTAAAGATACATTGGAGGTAAGTCAATAATTGCACAAAAAATACAATTGATGACAGTGGTACAGAAAAGCAGGTATTTGTCCGTCATGACTGGCGACCTTAATCGGGCATACATGGTTCGACAGGCTCACCATGACAACTGTCACCCTGAGCTTGTCGAAGGATGACATACACTCAGGACAGGCCTGTCGAAGGGTGGATTCCCGCTAAAGACATGCGGGAATAACGTGTCTAAGAATGTACAGACTATTATGAGAACTTTAATAAGTGACAAAGATACAGCGTTTTTGTCTTGTGTTTTTAATCAACATATCCCCCTGTCCGGATAATCGGATAGGGGGATATGTGTAACTTCCCGTGATATTTACTGCAAAGTTATCAATACGAGTATTTCGCCGCGCTGCCCCTCTTTAAGAGGTTCAAGGGCCTTGCCCAGAAGCATGCCGGGCCTCAATTTATCTGAATCAGCCTTCATTGCATATCCTTTGACAGGGCTTGTGACAAGCAGGTCGCCTGCAGAGATCTTTCCATAATTCGTATCGACTTTGACCTTCACCCTTCCTGTGTGAGCAATAACTGCCTTATCATCTCCGCCTTCGCCAAGGATGATCCCGGGCATTTCAGATACGACTCCTGCGACCAGCGAATTGTATGCTCTATCAGAAGAAACCACCTGATTAATTTCTTTAGTATCGATCATTACGACCATGCCCTTAGCCAGCTGTTCTGACGTTTTTACCCATTCTGCCACGTCCTGATATTTAGCTGCGATGTTGCCGTCTACCTGCAGATTTCCTGTAACGTGCGCATTCCCGGCGACATGGAGCTTAGAGTCCGGACTTGCCGTCCCAATACCTAAATTACCATTAGGATCAATTCTTGCTCTTTCGCTTCCGGCATTGTTAAAAATGTGCTGGGTAGCGTCATATCGAGCGGAATAATAGCCTCCAGCCGTGTTAACTACTCGCCATTCTCCTACACCACCAAATGGAATAAGCCGTATAGAAACATCACTGGAAGTCACATCCAATTTTGCCCCAGGGGACAACGTCCCGATGCCAACGCCGCCTGTTTCTCTAATGACCATTGCGGGTGCCGTGTAACCACCATTCGGCCCATTATTGATTCTAAACATAATACCGCCATTAACACCGCTTGTAGTATCGGTTTCGTCAGAAAGGATAAGAAATCGTTTGCCTGTTGCATACGTACCAATAGGGTCATACTTGAGTGTTCCCATGTTATTGTATTCTGCAGTTGTCAGTGTTATTCCTTGCCAATTACTACCACGAACTTCTAATTTTGACGATGGATTAATCGTCCCGATGCCGACGTTGCCTCCGTTTTGATTTAATACAAGATTTCGATAGGCTGTCCCTTCTGTTACACTCTGGATAAATCCATAATTATTTGCTGTATCATATCCTATCCACATTTTATTGCTTGGATTTGTCAGGCCCTGCAGCATCAGTTGACTGCCAGCTGCAGATGTTCCATCCGCCATAACGTGAAGTTTATTGGCAGGTGATGTGGTCCCGATCCCAAGATTTCCCGATACGCTGTAATTAGAACCGGCCTGAGCCACCGGCCAGCTGGAGCGGCAGTCTGTTCCTATGCATAGCGCATTCCCCTTAATGCTGCCTGCAACATCTAATTTTTGACTTGGAGTTGTCGTTCCGATGCCGAGATTGCCTGATGCCAGATCAAAGCGGGCCCTGTTAGTCCAGTCTGTAATGACTCCTGCACTCGAAGAAGGAGAATACATGAAATCGATTGTGTTAAACATCATCTGGATCAGGCTGCTCGGCACTGCCGAAGGCTTTTGCCATACTACACCGCTACTGGTCCACTGCACAAATGCGTTACGGGAAAGCCCGGTCCCTACGCCTGAACCTATAAAATAGGCATCGTATGGAAGGCCGAGATAGGAATAACCGCCATTTTGATCGCTTGACACGGCATTCCTGATCCGTACGTCGCCCCCCTGGACGTCCAATTTATATGCCGGGCTTGTCGTTCCTATACCAACATTACCGTTTTTATCAATCCTCATGCGTTCAACCATTGATGGGGAGCCGTCAGAAAGGCTGAACTTCATATGAGGCATATCAGATATAGCCATAGTTCGTCCTTTGACGTCAATTTCACCAACAAGGTTAGCGGCGTTATAGAATCGTATATATTTGGAAGCCTCACCGTAATCATTTTCAATCCGTATTCCCATTCCGCCTGGCTGACTTCCTCCATCAATATGTAAAATATCACCGGGATTTGCCGTGCCGATGCCGACTTTTGTATTTGCGTCATCCGGGCCTTGTGAAGCAGAACCAGCTGAGAGATATATCTTGTCCGACCATATATCCATCTCATCCCGTGAAAAGAGTTTCATGGTCCCAGAAACAGGACTGCCGATATTCTGCTGGAAATTACCGTTAAAAATCAGATTTCCCAAAAAATTGGCGCCCATTGGCAACGTGGGTGTTCCAAATCTAAACCACCCATTGTTAGTATCTGCCAGTATTTCCGCCTGCCCATAACCGGTCTTGAATATGATCTTCTCTTCCTGTCCCTGACCAATTCCATCGCCTATGTAAAGTATGTCATTCTCCGCTAAAGCAATAGTCCCGGTCACGAGTAAAAATACTGAAATTACAAAACACAACATTACATATGCTGCTGTTTTTTTTGCTTTCATTCTGCTTTCCTCCTTTAAACTTGTAAATTGCAATTTGTAAATTTGAAATTTAAAAAAATTCCAAATTAAAATTTATAAACTCTGTGTCCCTGCCTGCCGGCAGGCAAGCTCTGTGGTTTACCCGCCTCTGGCGGCGCCTAAGGCGACCAGGGTTAATTGCATTATCTGGTTAAGGTGCGCTTATCACCACATTTCGCAATTGCTGCAAGTGGGCTGCTTTTATAACGGTGATCCCCGGCTGTATGGGTTTATCTGTCCATGTCTGGGCGCCTATGGCCTGATCGATCGCGGTACGGAGCTCGTTTATGTGCGCTGCTTTTGCCGGGTTGTTCAGCAGTATTGCGTCAGGGTCTGTCCATGTGTATGGTGAAGCTCCTTTTCTTTTTCTCAATACATTAACTGAACTTCTCAGCTCTGTAATATGTATCGCTTTGATCACAGTTGAATATTGTGTTATTGCATTATCTGTCCAGACCTTTGATATATCAAGGGGATAAATGTCTATGCCGTCCATAGCCCCATCGCCGTCAGAGTCTTTCATTGAAGGATTTGTGCCTTTCAGATACTCCTGAAGATTGGTCAGCCCGTCTCCGTCATAATCATCATTTGGGCCTTGAGACAAATTCCCGAAGTATTGAATTTCCCACGAGTCAAGCATTCCATCACTGTCGCTGTCAGGACTGGCGCAGGGCAATGCGCCAACGTAACTTCCTGTGCTTGACATTGTGCATGCAGGACTGCCCTGCATTGGACGATAGTCATTGTTTGCCTCGTCATAGAAAAGAGGATCAGCTGCTATTGAATTTGCATCTTTCCCGGTGTCAGCCTTATATAGTGAAAAGGTTGTCATGGAATAACCTTTGCATGTAGGAGGAACAGCATAATTCCTGCAGTACCAGATCATATATGACCATGGAGGGGTGTATGGACTGGTAGGGATATCTGATGAGTCATACCACACATTGTTATTAAGGAAAAGATTTGCAAGGGCTGCCTCTGTCCATCCTCCTGCAAGTTTAAAGCCGCGGTCCATTGCCTCGTAAAAGATGTTATTGCGGATAATAAAATTAGAAATACTTGCATCATTGCCCCAGGACATTATATGGCTTCCATACGAGGGCCTGCCCTGAGGTACGCTGCCCCAGCCATATCCTGAATAAGCGCATGTATTGTTTTCGACATAGATATTATAAGTAGAAGACGTCGTTGGTCCGTTGAAGTATTCAAAGCAATACCCGGCATTCCAGATGACATTGTTGCGGAAGTAGTGATTATACTTGGTATTTGTCCCGGAACCCTGAGTCGTCAATGCAGCATCAAAGATCTCCCATATACGGTTTCTCTCTACATATATATTATTGGCGCTGTCCCAGAATTCTATGGCATTGCCGTATCTTACTACTCCTTCTTCTTGTGATATATATTGAACGGCGCCCCCGATATAGGAAAGGTCATTGTCAGTGATTTTTAAATGATGACAGCCGGGTCCGCCCCATATGCCATGTGAGCCGCTGTAACGCAGGGCTATATTATTTATTTCGATATACGATCCTATGATGAACATATGCCGATGAAGGGCGCATTCAATGTCTGAATAATATGAAGCCGGATTTGACGTGGAATAAAGAAGCACCCTTCGGCGGGAGGAATCATAATAGAACTCGCCCTGATTATTAAGATAAGCAATTCCATTCCCTTCCATCTTTCCAACAGATGCTTCATTATTGAAGATCAGGTTTCCAACCGCATAGTAACTGCCGCCGTAGTAAAAGGAATTATCAGGCGTCGTCCATATATTAGGAGTGCCTGTCAAGGTCCAGTCGGCTGTGCTGTTTTTCTCAACAGAACCAAGGAATAAAGGTTTTGGGCCTGTGCCGTATGAAGTGTAGGTGACATATCCGGCTGAACTGCCGTTTTTTAAGGCAGGATATGCATCTGTAGGAAGTCTCCACACATCACCGCTCTTGAAACAGACTGTCTGTCCGGGCTGGATAGTTTTAGTATTTAGATATGCGATGGTCTTCCACGGGGTTGATGCAGATGTGCCATTATTGCTGTTATTACCCATGCTGCTGCTGACGTAGTAATTGCACGCAGCTTGACTGGCGCTTACGCTAAGAGCAAGCAATACTGAAAGACTTGCTAATAAGATGAATATTTTTTTCATGCAACACCACCTCATCTCTTAACATTATTAACTATCTCATTAGTTAACTACTGCAAAGTTATCAATACGAGTATTTCGCCGCGCTGTCCGTCTGCGAGCGGCTCAAGCGCTTTACCGACAATCGTCCCCGGGCGATGGATCTTTGCTCCGCCAATGTCAATCGGTTCAGATCTCATCGCATAGCCTTTTACCGAACTTGTTACTAATAAATCCCCTGCAGAAATCTTCCCATTGCTTGCATCTACCTTTACCCTGACTCTTCCTGTGTGCGCTATTATGGCCTTGTCTTCCGAAGCCTCTCCAAGGATAATGCCGGGCTGCTCTGATACAACACCTGCAACCAGTGTGTTATATGGCTTATCTGAAGCAATTACCTGATTTGCCTTTTCCGGGTCTATCATTACAACAGTGCCTGCGGTTAATTGTTCTGAAGTTTTAACCCATTCAGCAACGTCCTGATATTTGGCTGCGATATTGCCGTCAACCTGCAAGTTTCCTGTAACATGACCATTGCCGGCGACATGGAGCTTTGAGTCCGGGCTGGTCGTCCCGATGCCGACATTGCCTGAATTATCAATGCGAATCCGCTCAGCGCCGGCTGTATGGAATCTCATAGCGTCAGCATTTATATATGACTGCTGTCCGTAATAAATCCCGCCTCTTGCATTAGCCGTATCATTGGAAAAAGATATACCGCTTTGATATGCTTTTGGTGTCACAATAGAAATATAGGCATTGTCATTACTTTCAAGAACTATATTCTCTTGAGATTGTGATGGATTACCCCCAGCATCACCCACTTTAACATTCAGTTTCGACACAGGCGTAGTTGTCCCGATACCAACGCTGCCGGTCTTTGTAATTGCAAGTCTGTCAGTGCCGGCTGTACCTAACATCAGCGTTCCAACTCCCTGGGCCATTCTGAACTCTGCTGTATCGGTGCCGGCCTGCATCTGATACGCCACCTGATGTCAGGATGTTGAAGTCGTACTAAGTTGAACGCGGTTATGTCCGGTCCCGCTTACGAATAAACCGGCGCTTGTTGAATCACTGTAATTCGTGCCTGCGATGCCTGCAATTTCCAGTTTGGCGGCCGGACTCGTTGTCCCGATCCCAACATTGCCTGAACCGTTCTGAGACACCGGCCAGCTTGAGCGGCAGTCTGTCCCTATACAAAGCGCATTTCCTTTAATATTGCCTGCAACATCCAACCTTTGACCCGGAGTTATCGTCCCGATGCCTACATTGCCATTATTCAATATAGACATTCTTTCTGAGGATGTATTGAAAAATCCCATGCGGCCGTTTTCATTTGATACGAACATAATATTTCCATTTGTTGTCATTTTTATGCCGTTTGAAGTGGTTGCCGGCCCGCCCTCAATATGCGCGAATGTGTTAGAAGTCCCGTATAAGTGCAGTTTCTCATTAGGACTTGTTGTCCCGATGCCGACATTGCCATTTGCTTGTATAACCATTCTTCTTGTTAACGCGGTATCTGTTACAAGCGACTTTGTCGCGAGGTATATATCTCCTGAAATCTGATTTGCCAAACCTGTTGCCTTAACATCAGTTCCTATCGCGGCATATCTTCCGGAACCTACATCCTGCATTCCAAAAACGATCTCACTCCCATCATTGACGCTCTGAATTGAACCTAATTGCATATAAAGCCGCTGGTCTTTATTCCCTGCTGTTGATTTTGATGATGTTCCATTTGTATACAAATTTAAAATTGCGAAAGGATTAGACGTTCCGATGCCGACATTGCCTTTGCCGTCAATCCTAACGCGTTCCGGAAAACTATTATCACCGTTTCTAGTATTGAATGCTAAGCCTGCGCTTTCAGAATTGGCCGTAGCATTTTCAACCACGACCCGCAATTGAGCCCAGTCACGGGAAATCCCGCTTGCATTGGGGGCAAGAAAAGTTAATTTCCCCATTTCACTTCCGGGGGAAACATTGTTTATCCGTGTGAGACGGAGGTCTGCGTTACTATTAGTGCCTGAGATCTCAATCATTGAGCTTGGATTAGCCGTGCCCATACCGACTTTTGTATTTACATCATCAGGGCCTTGTAAAGCAGAACCAGCTGAGAGATATATCTTGTCCGCCCATATATCCATCTCATCCCTTGAAAAGAGTTTTAATGTCCCTCCGACAGGGCTACTGATATTTTGTTGCAGGCTACCTCCAAATATTAAACTACCCATAAAATTGGCGCCCATTGGCAATGTGGGTGTCCCAAATCTAAACCATCCATTATTAGTATCTGCCAGTATTTCTGCCTGTCCATAACCGGTCTTGAATACGATCTTCTCTTCCTGCCCCAGGCCAACCCCATCGCCTATGTAAAGTATGTCATTTTCCGCAAAGGCAATAGTCCCGGTCACAAGTAAAAATACTGAAATTACAAAACACAACATTACATATGCTGCTGTTTTTTTTGCTTTCATTCTGCTTTCCTCCTTTAAAATGGTTAAATTTATTTTCTAAAAACATTTAAGGTGCGCTTATCACCACACTCCGCAATTGCTGCAAGTGAGCTGCTTTTATAATGGTAATCCCCGGCTGGATGGGTTTATCTGTCCATGTCTGGGCGCCTATAGCCTGATCGATCGCAGTGCGTAGTTCATTTATGTGCACAGCTTTTACCGGGTTGTTCAGCAGTATCGGATCCGCGTCTGCCCAGGTGTACGGCTGAAATCCTTTTCTTTTTCTTAAGCTATTGACTGCGCCTCTCAGCTCTGTAATATGTATTGCTTTGATCACAGTTGAATATTGTGTTATTGTGTTATCAGTCCAGACCTTTGATATATCAAGGGGATAAATGTCTATGCCGTCCATAGCCCCATCGCCGTCAGAATCTTTTATTGAAGGATTTGTGCCTTTCAGATACTCCTGAAGATTGGTCAGCCCGTCCCCATCAATATCGTCATTAGGATTTAGTCCGCTTGTACCCCCATATGTGTCCTCAAATAGATCTGACATACCGTCATTGTCGCTGTCCGATGCGCAGCTTCTGGAAGGGTCGTACTTGCATGGATCGCACGCATCTCCTCTGCCGTCTCCGTCTATGTCTTCCTGATTTGGATTGGAAATGCCAATGCAGTTGTCATCACAATTGGTTTTGTTGCCGCCTTTGCACGGATTTTCAGCGGGAGCACCCAGACCGTCTGTATTGGGCGATATGCCGTCACTGTCAGTATCAAGGGCAAATGCAATATCATTGGTGTCGTTATATGCAAATGTAAAACCAAATACCTCTTTCCCAAAGTTTTCAGTGGAAGGATGTGTCAAAAGGGTGTTCCTGGATCCGTTTGAAGCTATATTCGGGAAACATATATTGTCCGGGCCAAATCCCCATTTGTTTGAAGCTATGAAAGTCTTATATCCGAAAGTTGTCCCATATCCCCAGGGATCATATACAGGGATTCCTATGGGAATGCCTGATGGAGTGACAAGCAGGGCCCATGCTTCATTCCATGTGTTTCCGCTCATGTTTTCCCAGTGAATTATAAAGTTCTCGCCGTCAAAAGCTGCCACAGGCGTAACGTCGCTATGAATAAAGATAGGGGAACCGGTGGATACGCCGGAAGCGTCAAAGAATTCTATATATCCGACGCCCTGCCTTTTATAAACGACAAGGTATCCGTTGTTTCCATATACGACTCCATATGCGCCGCCTATGCCGGGCGATATAATCGAGAGAGTAGAACTGCCTAAAGTAACAATTTGCCCGTCAAGTTCGACAAGCCTGCCGAACAAGCCGTTTCCAAGCCATGAAACCAGGAACCTGTCATTTATGTTGTCATAAGCCGTTGAGTACACCCTGGTGCAGGCCCCATTTCCGGATATGGCAAATTCATTGCCGACCTTATTGCCGTTTATATCTGTAAACAGTCCATAGGTAACTGCCTGACCGCTTATATCCCGCGCCCATGAAATAAGGAATTCATCATTGCCGCCTGTTACGTTTATTGGAATGCCGTATGCAGTGGGGCTGTTTACGCAGCCATAATAAAAATTCGGGTTGAGCAGGATCTTCTCTGCCGATACAGCGCCTGTCTGCTCATCAATGGTCCTTGCGGCAAGCTGAGAATATGTCGAGACACCCGGGGTGCAGGATGCCGTACTGCACCTTTCATATACAACAAGGAATTTGCCGCTGCTATAAGAAATTCCGATATTGCTATGACCCTTAGTCCCTGCAAATACCGGGGCATATGACCAATAATTGTCATTGAGAATATTAGTTACAGCGATCAGGAAGTTACTTCCTGTGAACTGTCCTGTGCTTTTATCTATAAACCTTCCGTATATCTCCCTTGAACCGTCATTGTCTTTATCAGCATCCCAAATTGCCATATATTTATTGGCGCCGGCAGCAGGGCGGTTAAAGTTCCCGTTCTTGGAAAAATCATTTGTGATAGGGATATTAATGTCATCTGAGAAATTGCCTGAAGGCGGTATCCTTTGTATATAAATGTCTGTGCCGTCTGTTGCGCCGTCAGGGTCTTTACCTTCAAATGGGGCGGCATTATACAAGGCCCTGCCGTCGGTCCAGGCCACAATATAGTGAGGATAATAGCTGGCAGTTGTGCTGTCGTAGTAATTTGAAAAAGCGAGCCGCGGTTTTGACAGAGAATTTGCTGCGGTTCTGTCTGAAATGCCGACGGTCTTTATGATACTCAAATTTTTGCCTGTAAAGCTACCCTTGAGATTAAGGTTATTCTCTGTCCATGCCACGAGATAATTAGTTCCATCAAAACCTGTAGTGGGATCGGCCTGATCCTGCGAACCGGATGCGATGGTTGCAGAAGCGCCCAGAGTTCCTGACTTACTTACAAGCCTTGCGATTACATCACGGTTAGTTGAAGGGCCTTCCTGCCAGGCCACCAGATAATTGGTCCCGTCAAAGCTGATCGCAGGGCCGCTCTGGTCCGGCGTGCCTGAGGCGACAGTTGCAGAAGCGCCCAGGGTCCCTGACTTGCTCACAAGCTTTGCAATTACATCCCGGTTAGTCGAAGGGCCTTCCTGCCAGGCCACCAGATAATTGGTCCCGTCAAAGCTGATCGCAGGGCTGGTCTGGTCCAGTGTGCCTGAGGCAATGGTTACAGACGTGCCTAATGCTCCTGCCTGACTCACAAACCTTGCGATTATGTCACGGTTAGTTGCAGGTCCCTGCTGCCAGGCCACCAGATAATTGGTGCCGTCAAAGCTAACGGCCGGACTGCTCTTTTCAATAGTATTTGATGTGCTGTTTATGCGGACTGCCGTGCCTTTTACAATGTCAACGAAATAAAAAGAAGCCTGGAGCTGAGTTATTTTATCCCAGGTTTTTCCATAATATGCCTCATTGCGTCTCACACAATCATTTACATCTTCAACATCGATCTTGCTGCTTCCCACCTGGCATTTTTTTGTAAACGATATCACTTGACCGTATATATCATAATAGCCGGTTGAAGACGTATATTCCTTCCAGGCGACCAGGTATTTTGTACCGTCAGTGTTTGAGGCGATTGAAGGGGCGGTTTGAGCGGCAGTCCCTGATCTCACGGGAAAATTAAAATCGCCGTAAGGACTTGCAGAATAAGTCGCCAGCAGCATGGCCCCCCAGAACATATCCACATTTACTCTCAGTGTGCCCTCAAAGATCAGCCTTCTTGACAGGGTGCTTGCTGAAGAGGGATTGCTTGATTCATAGGAGGAAATGGCGAGTGTGTCAAAATCAAAGAACTGTCCGTATACGTCGCCATTGGAATCACCCTATAAGCGTCTCGCTGCCATAAAAAGTGCTGCCGATGAAGGGGTCGATGACCACTGGATACTCTGCCTCTGACAGCCATTTGGCCGAGACCAGTATCCTTATTAAAGGCTTGTCTTTTTCAGTGGTGGAAATAGACGGCAATACCTCAAGTGTTTTGCCTGTCTTGTCTCTTGCATGGACTTTCCCGTAAGAAAAAAGCAGATTCCCCTTTGCGTCCATAAAATCTATGCCGCGATTCCGGTCCTCGCGCGTCTTAAGGTCTGTGATTATTTCACCTTCAATGATCAGGCTGCTGTCAGGGGATTCTACGCCGGATAAGTTAGCGGGCTTGCTTTCAATAAGCCAGCTCTGCTCTATGCCGCCTTTTTTTGCCTCGTATATTTCTTTTATGTCCTTTGTGAGAATATAAATTGCGCGTTTGCCGTCTGCCAGAGGTTTCATTTCTTCGTTGCAGGCCCACAAAACATCATCATCTAATATTAAACTGCCGGGACGGTATTCAAATGAATAGTCTCCGTATGCGCTCTTCTTTATAAATTTAAAACCTTTGCCTGATAGTTCGGCCCTGTAGGTGTTTTCTTCAAGTACGTATTTCTCATCTTCCTGCGTGAACATACCGGGTTCATAAGTAATTTTCTGAAAAGCCGCAGGGGGGGATATTTCTCCCCCGGGTGTTCCTTCTGCCCTGACTGACATCAGTGTGCCAAACATGACCAATAGAATCGCTGCAAATAGAGCGGACAATAATTTCATAAAGCCTCCTGAGCGGTTTTATATTTGTAAAATTATGAATAAAAAATAAAATTAACGTTAATTTATTATTCTATATGCAAAATTATTGATTTTATTTAGGAAATTAGAATGTCAATTAATATTAATATAATAAAATAATTATGTCAATAAAAATATATTTTTTTGCCTGCTAAGGGGTGAACAAGCAAGAACATATGGTAATTTTCCTTTTGTCATTGCGGCTTGTCCGCAATTCTTCTTAAGGAAAGTCAGTACGACTCGTTCCGGCATCCCGGACAAGTTTACCTGCCTCATAGCCTATGGCTATCAAGCGGCAGCGCTAAAGGCGACCCGGGGCGACCAGGGCCGGAATGACGGGTAAGCGGAGATGTCGCTTTACTCTCAATCTTATTAGTAACGGCAATTACATTATCATGATCACTTGCTTTTCTATGAAAAATTTTCGGTAGATTCCAGGCATTCAATAAATTTTCTAAATATTTCTATTAGAACAGAATTGTTGACAAAAGGTTTTTGCTATGTTATTTTTTGTGGGAATTTTTCACAAGCCCCTTATTTTTCAATTAGATTTAAAAGGAGTTTTAATGCTGGAACTCAATAAGTATTTTTTTTGGCAGCTTATTAATTTTCTTCTTCTTCTTGCAGCGCTAAATTACATACTATTCAAACCTCTCCTGGCCCTTTTAAAAAAGCGGGATGATGACATTAAAGGGTCATTGAACAGCGCCAGGGCAATGGAAAAGGAAAGAGAAGACCACCTGAACGCGCTCCAGGCGAAATTGATCGACGCAAGAGGCAGAGCCAAAACAGTATTTGAAGAATTGAGCAAACAGGGGGGCGCGGCTCAAAAGGAGTCTGTGGACAGGGCTCAGAAAGAGGCTGTGGAGATAAACAGGAAGTCTAAGGAAAGCTTGGAGGCAGAGGTCAAGAGAACAAAGGAATCATTAAGGGGTCAGGTTGAAGCTTTCTCTAAATTGATCATAGAAAAGATGGTAGGAGCATGAAGACAACTCAAAACTCAAAACTCAAAACTCAAAATTGTGGAAAAAAACATTTATTTAATAAAATGTTCCTTAATTTTGCATTTTGCTTTTTAAGTTTTGCATTTGCTGCTGCATCTTTTGCATCCGAAGGAGCGGAACATGCCGGATTTACGTGGAAAGACTGGCTCTGGCCTGTTGTTAATTTTACTGTCCTGGTCGTTGTTCTGGTGAAATTCCTGGCTAAGCCTGCAAGGGAATTTTTCCAAAAACGCACAGAGATGATAGAAAAGTCTATTAAGGATGCAGAAGAGGCAAAGGCTCTTGCCCAGAAGTCGCTGAATGAAGTGAAAGAGAGGCTAAGAGACGCTGACCGTGAGATAGGAGAGATCCTTGAGGCCGCTAAGAAATCAGGAGAAAAAGAGAAAGAGGCAATTATTGCTGAGGGCGAGGTTTTAAAGGCTAAAATCATAGAGCAGGCAAAGGCAAATATTGAATTTGAATTGCAAAAGGCAAAAGAGGCGATAAAATCAGAGGCTGCGATAATGGCGCTGGAGCTTGCGGAGAAAGAGATAAAGGCAAGGCTTGGCAAGAAAGAGCACGAGTCGCTTATTGATGAATATATCAAGAAACTTGAGGTAAGAAATTGAATAAGAATCAGGTTGCCAACAGATACGGCCGGATCCTGGTAGATGCTTATGAAATAAAAGATATAAGTGCTATCCTTGAAGGGATAAAGACCTTTTCAAAGGTTATAAGTTTAAGCAGAAAGCTTAAGCTCCTGTTCGTAAGCAGTATTTTTAAGGATGAGGAGAAAGAAAAGGCGCTCAGGGCCATGGCGTCAAACCTTAAAATGACCCCTCAAACCGAAAAATTCCTCAAGACCATCATTATGCGCGGGCACGTCCCTGCCATCAAAGAGATAATTGCGGCATCGGTTAGCGCCTATAACGAGAAACTCAGAAAAATGTCGGCAGTCGTGATATCGCCTGTCGGCCTGGACAGGGCTTATATTGACAGGCTCAGGAGCGTGCTCAAGGCAATGACGCAAAAAGATATTGAGATTGAAAACAGGTTCGTTCCTTCCCTTTTGGGCGGATTTATAGTAAGGGTCGGCAGCACTGTATATGACAGCAGCCTCAGGGGCCAGTTCCGGCTTCTAAGGGCAGAGTTGACGAGATAAATACAACAAGTTAATTTGGGGGTGATTAATGGTCTGGACAAGGCTATGGCATCTGAACTTCTCGAATTTCCTAATAATGTATTCGGCATGGCGCTGAACCTTGAACAGGATTCGGTCGGAGCCGTTCTTTTCGGTGAAGACACCTTGATCAAAGAAGGAGACGTTGTAAAGCGTACAGGCAAGATCATGTCCGTTCCGGTAGGCGAAGCGCTGCTTGGAAGAGTAGTCAATGCTATAGGTCAGCCGATTGACGGAAAGGGCCCGATCGCCTCAACAGAAAGCAGGATAGTTGATGTCGTGGCCCCCGGTATCATTGACAGACAGCCGGTTCGTCAGCCCCTTCAGACGGGCCTGAAGGCAGTTGACGCAATGATCCCTGTCGGAAGAGGACAGAGAGAACTGATTATCGGTGACCGTCAGACAGGAAAGACCGCGATAGGCGTTGACGCCATTATTAACCAGAAAGGCGGAGACGTTTTATGTATATATGTTGCTATCGGGCAGAAGCGTTCCAACGTTGTCCGAGTTGCCAAAAAACTTGAAGAAGAAGGCGCATTGGCCCATACAATTATTGTTTCTGCAACGGCGAGTGAGCCCGCACCTCTTCAGTACATTGCTCCCTATACAGGATGTGCGATGGGAGAATATTTCAGGGACAAGGGCAAGCACGCATTGATAATTTATGATGACCTGAGTAAACAGGCCACGGCATACAGGCAGCTTTCGCTCCTGCTAAGGCGTCCTCCCGGACGTGAGGCCTTTCCCGGAGATGTTTTCTATCTCCACTCAAGACTCCTTGAGAGGGCGGCTAAGCTCTCTGATAAACTCGGCGGCGGTTCTCTTACGGCGCTCCCGATCATTGAGACACAGGCAGGTGATGTGTCGGGCTATATTCCGACAAACGTTATTTCCATTACAGACGGACAGATATACCTTGAACCGGAGCTTTTCTACGCCGGTGTGAGACCGGCCGTTAACGTTGGTCTGTCTGTCAGCCGTGTCGGCGGCGCGGCCCAGACAAAGGCAATGAAGCAGGTCGCCGGGACCCTGAGGCTGGATCTTGCGCAGTTCAGGGAGATGGCGGCATTCGCCCAGTTCGGTTCTGACCTCGATAAAGCAACACTCCAGCAGATAGAACGAGGCAAGAGAATGGTCGAGCTGCTGAAGCAGAACCAGTACGTTCCGATGACGATGCAGGACCAGGTAATTGTCTTATTTGCCGGTACTCAGGGCTTTCTCGATGATATTCCGGTCGAGGCCATAAAGAAATTTGAAGAGGAATTTGTGAAATTCATACGTGGAACAAAGGACGAACTCCGTTCGGAACTTGCAGAGAAAAAAGCATTGGACGACAGCCTTAAAGCAAAACTGGTTAAGGCAATAGAAGAATTCAAGAAAGGATTCCAGGCGTAAAACAGTGACGCGTAACGAGTAAGGAGTGACTGGATTGATTCCTTCAACTCGTTACTCGTAACCCGTAACTCGTCACTTAAATTATGGCGACCTTAAGAGACATAAAAAACAGAATAAAGGCTGTTGGGAATACGCAGAAGATAACAAAGGCCATGAAGATGGTGGCTGCATCAAAACTGAGAAAGGTGCAGGGCCGGATGCTGGACCTGAGGCCTTATGCAGACAAGATGCAGGAGGTTCTGATGAACCTTGCCAAAGGTGCTGACAGGGAAGCGCATCCATTACTTGCATTCAGGTCGAGAAAGACGGTCGAAGTCGTTGTAATTACTTCTGACAGGGGGCTTTGCGGCGCCTTTAACACAAATATCCTTAAGGCAGCTCAAAAATATATTGACGACTGTAAAAAAGAAGGCTTTGAGGTTAGCATAAGCACTGTCGGGAAAAAAGCAAGGGATTACTTTAAGAGAAGAGGGGTCAACCTTAGAAATTCACGGGTGGGTATTTCAGGCAACGTACGTTTTCCAAATGCAGAGGAGATAGCCAATGATGTCAAGGAAAATTTCATAAATGGAACAATTGATGAAGTTACTGTCGTATATAATGCATTTAAATCAATGGCATCGCAGACAGTAACGGTAGCCAAGCTTCTTCCCTTGGCTCCAGTGGAAGAGGGAAAAGAAGGTTCTGCCACTGAACCTCAGGCATTGGATTTTATTTATGAACCTTCCATGGGTGCGATATTTGACAGATTGATCCCGAGGAATGTGGATATACAGATCTACAGGGCTCTCCTTGAAAGCTCGGCTGCAGAAGAGGCAGCAAGGATGTCTGCTATGGAAAATGCAACAAAGAGCTGTAATGAAATGGTAGGCAAACTCACGCTTCAGTACAACAAGGCCAGACAGGCATCTATTACAGGTGAATTAATGGATATCGTAGGCGGTGTTGAGGCGTTGAAAGGATAATTAAAAAAAACAGTCATTAAGTGACTAAGTAATAAAGTCATTAAATAAATAAACCATTGGCAATGACTTAATGACTTAATGTCTTAATAACGGAGGTTTTAAATTATGAATGAAGGTAAAGTTGCTCAGGTCATAGGCGCAGTTGTTGACGTTGAATTTGAAGATAAAATGCCTGAAATTTTAAATGCGCTTAAGATCGCACAGCCGGGGAATAAGGAAAAAGGCATACCCGACATCAATATAACGCTTGAGGTCGCTGCTCACCTTGGCGAGAACATGGTGAGGACCGTTGCAATGTCGGCAACTGACGGACTTGTAAGAGGGACCAAGGCTGTTGATACAGGACAACCTATCACGGTTCCTGTCGGAGCAAAAACACTCGGGAGGATCATGAATGTTATCGGCGAATCAGTGGACCAGCTGGGTCCTATAGATTCAAAGGACCGGATGCCTATCCACAGGGAATCCCCTCATTTTACCGAGCAGGATACATCAACCCAGGTGTTTGAGACAGGCGTCAAGGTCTTTGACCTCCTTGTTCCGTTCGTTAAAGGCGGAAAGATGGGAATGTTCGGCGGTGCAGGTGTCGGCAAGACAGTTGTTATTATGGAGATGATCCACAATATTGCGATGGTCCATGGCGGTGTGTCGGTGTTTGCTGGCGTCGGCGAGAGAACAAGAGAAGGAAATGACCTCTATCTTGAAATGAAGGAGGGAGGCGTTCTCGAAAAAACAGCCCTTATCTACGGCCAGATGAATGAGCCGCCTGGAGCAAGGGCCAGGGTCGCACTCTCAGCGCTTACTGTTGCCGAATACTTTAGGGACGAGGGGCAGGATGTTCTTATATTCTTAGATAACATCTTCAGATATACACTTGCAGGCGCCGAGCTTTCAGCGCTTTTGGGCAGAATGCCTTCGGCGGTCGGATACCAGCCGACTCTTGGAACCGACATGGGTGTGCTGCAGGAAAGGATCACATCAACAAACAAGGGTGCTATTACATCGATGCAGGCCATTTACGTCCCTGCTGACGACCTTACAGACCCTGCGGTTGCTACGGCATTTACACACCTTGACGGAACAGTGGTCCTTTCAAGAGCTATCTCTGAGCTTGGGATATATCCTGCTGTGGATCCCCTTGATTCAACATCAAGGATCCTCGACCCGCTTATTCTTGGCGAAGAACACTATGCAGTTGCAAGAAAGGTACAGATAGTTCTGCAGAGATATAAAGAACTGCAGGACATTATTGCGATTCTCGGCATGGAAGAGCTTTCTGAAGACGATAAATTACTGGTTGCACGCGCAAGGAAACTTCAAAGGTTTCTGAGCCAGCCTTTCCATGTTGCAGAGACATTTACCGGCACCCCTGGAAAATACGTTAAGCTTGCAGATTCAATTAAGGGGTTCAAGGCCATTGTTGAAGGAAAACACGACGATCTGCCTGAGCAGGCATTTTACATGGTGGGCGGCATTGAGGAAGTCATAGAAAAGGCCAAGAAACTGGCAGGAGCATAAAAAATATTTAGCCACTGACTGACACAGACATAAAGACAGGCGGCATAAATAAAAGAATAAAGCTTGAATGAAAGAATCGTGGTTCTTGTGTTAGTCAGTGAAAGTCTGTTGCAAAAGAGGAATATAA
>JACQXH010000079.1 GCA_016208845.1 Nitrospirota bacterium
AGTCTGATTTTTTTTCTTATTCTCTTTTTTACGGCCTTACGGTTTTACCGGCGGGCCATCCCGGTTTTGGCAGAGGCTATTTTGTAGCAGCCTGAGGCTGCGCGGTTTGGAAAGCGAAGCGAATATGATCATAGGATTTGACAATGTCTCAAAGGTCTATAGCAACAATGTTGAGAAATCGCGGCGTCAGGCCGTCAGAAATATATTCTTTAAAAAAAAGAATGGGGCTAAAGGAGATGAAGTCTTCGGCATTAAGGATATCAGTTTTTCGGTAAGGGAGAAAAGGCCCTTTCTGATCCTCGGCCCTGCAAAATCCGGGAAGACAACGATCGCCAGATTGATATGCGGAATGTCTAAACCTACCTTTGGGTCTGTGAATGTGGCCGGTTCTGCGAGGATGGTCAGCTACAGGAGTGTAAGCGCAACTCCGTTTATGACGGTAATAAATTATCTGAAGCTTTATTGCATGTGCCATAATGCAAAGGCAGGGGATATTCAGGACCTCTGTGCCGGGATCTTGAAAAAGCTCGGTTACGACAGGTTCGCCGGCGAGGCCATAAGCAGGTTTCCCGCCGAGAACATGAAAAAACTTAATTATTATACATCCCTGTCAATAGATTCCGATATTTATGTCTTTGATGAGGCTATAAAAAATGATGCTTCAGATTTTGGTTCTTTATGCATGGAGCGACTTAAAGAGATATGCAATACACGCACAATGGTAATTTTATCCAAAGAATCGTACCACCTGCCGTTTAAGGTTGGTGACGGGCTTGTTTTATCGGAAGGAAATCTGATATATTGTGGCGAACTTGAAAAACTAAACGTTCAGGCAGTAATCTCACACGCTACCAGAGAAAATAAAACAGACAATATTAATCAAGAGCCGGCCGGCAAAAATCATGAGCACAATGAGTTGGGCCAGCTATTGAGCATTAAATTGACAAATACAGATGGAAATGCCCCGGAAACTATTGTTGATATGAAAGGGAACGAGGGTATTTCAAGTGCCCAGGATATTTTTGTTGAAATCCTGTTTCGGGTCTTTGAGACAGGCATTTCCATAATGGGGGCAGTAGATGTTCATGCAAAAAATGTTTATGTTTTTGGAGGGAGACAGCCATATATAAAAATAGACAAGCCCGGCACATACAGGTCAAGGTTGAAAATACCCTCTCATCTATTTACCATGAATACATATTCAATGGATGTCAGTGTTATTATGTATTGTGAATCAGTTAAATACAAAATAGGCCGTCCTAATGCATTAAAGTTCCTTGTCCTGGTGCCTGTTAGCGGCATTCAAGGCCAAATCCCTGTGCCTGTTCTTAAAGGGCCTCTGGTATCGCCTGACCTCGAATGGGATTTCCTTTTTGATCAGCAGGGAGACCTTGCTTAGTGAGTGTAAGATTCACCTTTATAAATATACAAGAAATGGCTCCGGCCCTGGGTCTATCGCATCTCAATAAGAAAGTTTTGCTGCGCCTTGGGGAAAAATACCTTTTTGACACAATATGCTATATAAATGGGAAATTTAAATCATGTCGTCTTCTGGCCGGGATATTGAACCATGACTGTTTGTGATCATCATAAGATAGATGAAATTATCCGCGCTCACAGGTTGAGCCATGTCTTTCCGGTCTGCAAGCCTATGGCCCTGATCAGTCAGGTACAGAGAAGCGGCGGAACTCTTCTTTCACAGCTGCTTGACGGGCACCCGCAGTTGCACGTCCACCCATCAGAGCTTAAGATCGGCCGCCCGAACAAGTATCACTGGCCGCGCCTTCAACTCTCTAATGATCCTGATGCGCTCTTTGACCAATTGTGGGAATCGAACCCGGCGCTGCATGCGAGGGATGGCTATAACAAGGCCTCCAATCCGGAATATGCAGGCGATAAGTTCCCATTCATGTTCAGCATCGACCTGCAGCGGGATCTGTTCCGGCAGTTCGTGGCCGGCCGTAAAATTACAAGCCAGCGTGAAGCTATTGACGCTTACATCACCTCGTATTTCAATGCATGGATAGACTATCAGGGGCTTTACCGTGACCCCTCTTCGATCAAATATTGGGTAGCTTTTGTGCCGCGCCTGATGATGCTGCCTGAAAACCAGGAGGGTGTCTTCCGGGACTATCCGGATGGCAAAGTGATCTGCATTGTGCGTGAACCGATAAGCTGGTATGCCTCGGCGGTGACGCACAACCCCGGCGAGTATGCTGATTTGGAGCATTCCATCTCTCTCTGGAATTCATCGGCCCGGGCATCCATGGCGCTTGCGAAGGACAGACCCGGGAATGTAATGCTGCTCAGTTTCCAGGGTCTTCTGGAAAGTCCGCGCAATACCATGGAGCAGGTTTGCAGCTTTCTCGGGATCGAGTGGCACAAGACGCTCGAATGCCCTACCTTTAACCATATGCCTATCCGCGCCAATACCTCATTCAGGGCCGCAGCCGCCGGCAAGATCATCACAGATCCGGTCAAACGCAGCAACCGCCTGAAAAAAATGGTAATAGAAAGGTTGAGGGCGGGTACAAAAGATGTCTACTCCGAATTCAGGCAGACATTACGCCCTTGCAATTGGATTACCCGCTGGTTCGGAAACTTCAGGATATCAGAAAATGATAAAATGCACGATCAATCTCATTCATCCCGGCCATCCGATATGGAAGTTAATAATAACATGAAATCCGGCTGGCGGGAAGCTATGTATAACCCTGCGCCTGTCGTGGCGAACGATGAGGCCTTTGTGATGCCGCCGGACAAGTATAGCGCCTTTGTGGTACCTCCAGATCTCCTGAAAGAAGCTCACCACAACAACTATGGCAGGCCCTGGGCCCTGGGCCGGTACCAGTTCGAACTTTTGCTTTCCCGCGGCCTGCAGCCCGAACATCGCATCCTGGATCTGGGATGCGGCGCAGGGCGATTAGCTATATGGACCATACCATATCTGGATCCGGGCCATTATTTCGGGATAGACAATCATCGCCCGAGCCTTGAAGCGCTGGCGTGGTATGAGATCCCTTTGCACAAGCTCGAAGCGCGCCAGCCGCGGCTGCTGCACAGCGGCGACTTCGACCTGAAGCGCTTTGGTATACAGTTCGACTGGGTGGTGGACTTTTTTTGTACGTCTCACCTGAAAGATCGCGACCAGCTGATAACGGTATTCCGGAAGATGTGCGAAGTCCTGGGTCCGGGCGGACGCATACTCTCGGTGCCCACACCTTCTGTTCCGCCGCATGAACTGGCCGGGGCCTCAGGATTGGAACACGTGTCCAGCGGCGAGCAATTCTGCCCGATCATTTCAGGGCACAGCTTCGATCCTGTCAATCGCTGGCATGAATTCCGGGCAAAGGCCACATAACAACTGGAGATGGATGTATGAAAATATTATTTGTAGGCAGGTCGGTTTATCACTTTACATACTATGAGTCCATCATAAGGCATCTGCATAATAATGGAAATAAGGTAAAACTGATATTTGATAAAGAATGGAGTAAAGACCAGCCTGATCATGCGTTGAAAAGATTCCTCGAGGAAACCGGGGTATTCTGCGGCTGGGCCTTGCGCCGTAATGATAAATGGCGAAAATATATATTTGCAAGCAGGGAACTGCTAAGTTTTTCCAATTATGTGACAAGAGAAGGGCAGTCAGAGTTTTATCTCAGGAGGTGGCAGAAGTATCTGTCTCCAATACTCAGGAAGATGTCTGAAAACAATCTGATCAAGCGGCTGTTTGGCAGCCGCTTGGTACAGTTGTTATTAATAAATTTTGAGAAGTTAGTGCCTCCCTGTTCAGAGATAGTTGATTTCCTTAAAAAGAAGAAGCCTGACGTGATAGTGGCCTCACCTGTTAACATGCGGTTCTCGGAGGAATTAGAATATATAAAGGCTGCTAAGAGTCTTGGGCTGCCCACCGTCATCCATGTTTTAAGCTGGGACAATTTAACGACCAAAGGGCTTGTACACATTGCTCCCTCAGCTATTTTGGCATGGAACAAAGCCCATTTAAACGAAGCAGCACAAATTCATCATATACCGGAAAGTCAGATAATCATCACAGGTTCACCCTTTTTTGACAAGTGGTTTGATGAGGGCAAGCACTTAACTGACAGAGAAGCCTTTTGTAATAAGACCGGATTGAACAGTAAGCTGCCTTTTGTCACATACCTTGGTTCATCAAAGAACATAGCCGGGGATGAAGTGCCGTTACTCATGAGCCTTATTGCTGCACTTAGGGAAAGCGGTAATCCTATGCTCAGGAATATCGGAGTATTAGTGAGACCGCATCCGGCCAATGCCGAGATTTATGAAAATCTCAGAGAGGATAATGTAGTGTTATGGCCGAAGCAGGGAAGCCTTCCGGATTCACCAGAGGCAGTCACGGATTTCCTTTGCAGTCTGAAATATGCCGTAGCAAGCATCGGGATCAACACATCCGGAATGATAGATTCTGTTATCCTCGACACACCATGCATAGCTTTAATGACAGGTGAATACAGTTCGACTCAGACAAATACAACTCATTTCAATCACTTGGTAAAAAGCAGCGCTTTATATACCGCATCAGATGTGAATGAGCTGCCGGAACTGCTGCTTCAGTTAATGGGAAGGAATGATCCCAATAAAGCTCACAGGTTAATGTTCGTGAAAAACTTTATCCGGCCTTATGGATCCGGGGTTTCTGCGGGAGAAGTTGCGGCAGCGATCATAGAAATGACAGGCAGAAAGCAGACCCGCGGTGAAATCGATGACTATCTATTAAAATTAGGACGTCGAACTGAAAGTATTAATCGATCCCCGGAACACACCGCATTTGACCTGCCAGTTTTTATTGAGACGGCACGAAATGATCGATCTTATCAAAACTACCTTGCTGTGCTTGAAAGGGTACATAAATGGCTTGGGCAATCCCACAGAAGCGGCAACGGCATAAGCAGTTATTGGCTTGAGGAGCTGGCAGGTTTCGATTATATGCTGGACGCTTCTCCGCTCATAATCCGTAAGCTCCGCGAGCACTGTTATCACATCACGGGATTAAAATCTTATGAATACCGAGTACATCACTCTCATGCGAAACCGGCCTTTGAATGGAAGCTGAAGGAACTGAAAAAACTTGACGGAGGCAAATATTTTATCCCGGAAAATCCGGCGATGGGAGGCTTCGGCCATATAATAGACGGGGCCCTGGTCAATATCGATACCCTAAAATTTTATGAAGCCCTTCTGGCCTTGAACAAAGCCGGGATTATTGCTGACTTTTCATCGGACAAGCGCAGAAAAACGGTCCTGGAAATAGGAGGGGGATGGGGCGGATTTGCTTATCAGATCAAGACTATTCTGCCTGATACCTGCTACATCATCATCGACCTCCCTCAAACATTCCTGTTCTCTGCTACATATCTGAAGACACTGTTCCCTGACGCAAAATTTCTTTTTTATGGTGATACAGGATTTAATGATAAATTAAAAAATTGCAGCGAATATGATTTCATCTTCCTGCCTCATTACAGTTTGTCAGAAATCAGCCGTCTGAATATTGACCTCGCAGTAAACATGATATCTTTCCAGGAAATGACGTCTGAACAGGTTAATAATTATGCCGGGACTGTGTACAAATGGGGATGCACAAGGCTTTATAGTTTTAATCGTGAGCGCTCAAAGCACAACAGCGAGCTGACCACTGTAAGTTCTATTATCGGAAAATATTATGATCTGGCTGAAATTGAAATGCTGGACATGCCTTATAATGTTCTTACAAGACCCAAGGAGACCTCAAAACCTGGAAAGGCAAAAACTATATTTGAATATCGTCATCTGACAGGAAGGCGCAGAAACGAGGAAATAAAATGAATACAAATCCTATTAACAATACAAAAAAGCCCTGCATATGCTTTGGATTGACACTTTACAATAATGCCAAATATTTGCCCGAGGCGCTGGATTCAATATTAAATCAATCATATCGAGATTTCCATATAGTGGCCGTCGACGACTGTTCTTCTGACGAATCGGGAAGGATCATGCAGTCCTATGTGAAAAAAGACAACAGGGTGCTGTATTTCCGCAATGAGACATGGTCAGGGATGATAGCCACATGGCAGAACGCCTTCCAACGGGCCAGGGAGCTTTTTAACCCTGACTATTTTGCGTGGGCCAGTGATCATGACAAGTGGCATCCGGAGTGGCTTGAGCGGCATTTACATGTTCTCAGCAAACATCCCGACGCTGTCCTTGCCTATCCCCGTACAGCCGCCATCGACGCAAACGGGGAGATATTGGCTTTAACAGAGCCGGAAGAATTTGAAAAATGCGGAATAACAAAGATAGACCGCTTCTACCATGTTTGCAGAAAGATGTCCGGGGCAGGGAATAAAATATACGGTTTATTCAGGGCTGAACCCCTGTTGAAGGCCGGAGTATTCCGTTCATTAACTATGCCTGACAGGCTATTATTAACGGAGATAAGCCAATACGGTTCTTTCAGGTATATTCCTGAGAAATTATGGTTCAGACGTTATTTTGCTCCTATAGGCACGTTTGAGGAAACCGTTCAGAGCCAGGTTGAGAAATTGTTCGGGCCGGTACAGCCCCCTTTTGCGGCCCGTTTCCCTTATATCATGCATTGTGTCAGCTTAATATTATCCGAGCCCTTTGATGAGGATCATCCCGATCTTCTTTCGCGGCTGCTGTTATCCATGATCTACTGGGAGTCAAACTCAAAATATATAGTTCAGGAGGTGGCCTTTCTGGACGATATCATGAAGAAAGGAATAAATAACGAACAGCTTCCTATCGACGCAGGGCTCCTGAAATCCGTCTCTGAAGCGATCGGGGGCATATGCAGTTGTGTAAACGAAAGACATGACGGCTCGCGGGAGACTGCAAGCGCATTACTGTTTGGGGTCATGTTATTTAAGAATTATCTGTCTCCTGCAGGGGCAGTACGTGAAACAATACAGCTGCAGCAGATGCAAATCAACAAGATGGAATATTTAGTCGAAAAATATAAGTCAAAACTGGATAAAGCTAAAGAAGAGGCCGCATACTGGAAAAAAGAGGCTGCCTCGGAAACGTTCAGCCGCCTTAAGCTTATGATTAGAAAATATTTCAAAGGCAGACATACACAGCGTCATAAATAATTGCGTATTTATTGTCATTCCTCCCGACGCTTCGGGATCGGGAATCTCGGAACGAGTCGTGCCGACTTTCTTCAAGGAAGGATGCCGGACAAGCCGGCATGACAGTGCTGTGTGGTGTCATTCATGCGCAAATATTTAAGTCGTCATATATAAATTACTGATCAGGATATACCCCGTTAGTTTTTTAGAGGTTTATGAAAAAAACATTAAACTCCATACTCAAAAGAACTGCCCGAATGGCTGTTGTTCAAAACGCCGGCCCGTGGCAAAGGCTGATCGAGAATGAACCTGATTTATGGAATATAGCAAAACAAAAAGCAGGTCTCAGTAAGCGGGTGCTTATAGCTACCAGCACAGGCTGTTATGACCATGCGGTCATTCTGGAGAGCGCTTTGTCTGCAGCTCTGACGTTGCGAGGGACAAAAGTCGATATACTGCTTTGTGACAATTTTTTGCCATGCTGTATGATGACAAAAATTTCCAATGTTTCACCGGAGGCCCTTTTATCGCAGGATCATACGCCCCGATGTAAGGCTTGCCATCAAAACGGGAAAACATTTTTTGGTGAGTTAGGGCTTCATATTTACGGTTTTGGGGAACTGGTATCCAAATCTGATCTTGAAAAAGCAGAAAACATTTCGCAGGAAATACTGTCTAATGAAATAGGTGATTATAAATTTTCCGGGATGGCAGTCGGGGAGCATGCATTGGCTGGCGCCTTGCGCTATTTTGCAAGGGGTGATTTAAACAGCGAGCCTTTTGGTGAAAAGATCCTTCGCCGTTATCTGAAGGCGTCCCTGCTTACGGCCTTTACAGTTACTTCACTTCTGAAACGCAATAAGTACGATGCGGCGGTCTTTCATCATGGGATCTATGTCCCCCAGGGGATCATCGGAGAAGTCTGCCGCAAAGAGGGGGTTCATGTGGTAAACTGGAACCCTTCATACCGCAAGCAGACCTTTATCTTCAGTCATGATGACAGTTATCATCATACGATGATAACTGAACCTGTCAGCGAATGGGAAAATATCCGATGGACAAAAGAAATGGAAAAAACCACATTGGATTATCTGAAAAGCAGATGGCACGGCACAGAGGACTGGATATGGTTTCATGAAAAACCGGTCGAAGATGTAAACAGGATAGGCAGGGAATTAGGCCTTGATTTCAGCAGGCCCTGCATAGGAATGCTTACCAGCGTCATGTGGGATGCCCAGCTTCATTACAGGTCTAATGCCTTTGAGAATATGCTCGACTGGGTACTCCAGTCCATTGATTATTTTTCAAGGCGTCAGGATCTGCAGCTGATCATACGTGTTCACCCTGCTGAGGTGCGGGGGATGGTTCCCTCCCGGCAAAAAATTGTTGATGAAATAAAAAGGATATGTCCGGATCTGCCTGGAAACATTTTCATTATCCCGCCTGAAAGCCGGATAAGCACATATGCAATCATGGAAAAGTGTAACTG
>JACQXH010000080.1 GCA_016208845.1 Nitrospirota bacterium
ATTGATAAACTTCAAAAAACCGCGCCTGTTCCCAAAAAGGAAGCTTCGACACAACCGACATCTAAAGAAAAGGCCAGGGAGCCCCTCATATTAAAAGAAAAGAAAATTAAACCTGCCAAAATCGAAGCAAATAAGGAATTGGACAGGCCGGTCTCTGCGGAAAAGGCCCCTCAGGGAAATGAAGTTAAGGCTCCGGCCGTGGAAATATCTCCTTCAGAACAGGTATTGGAAAAAGAACCGGCAGCTGTTGAAAAATTTACAGCAGTTGAAGATGAAGAAGAAATTAAAGTTCCGGACAGGTTTAAAAAAGAAATAGAAGACGCTGAGATGGTAACGAAATTCAGGGCAAAGCCTGGTATGCAGCGCGCCTTTGATACAATAAAGAGAGTCGATGTAGCAAAAAAAGGCTTTGGTTTCAAACCTGATTTCAGAAAACCTGATAAAAAAAGAATGCACGGGCAGCCTGTTGAACAACAGGCTGTGCCGCTTCCCACCCAGCCAAGAAAACGCATACTCAAGTTTCAGGAAGGCACTACAGTCAAGGAATTTGCAGAGCTTATAGGGCAGAAACTTCCTGAGGTAATAAAAAAATTCATGGAGCTGGGCTATATGCCCACTATAAATCAGCCTCTTGATGCTGATGCAGCCCAGATCGTTGCTGACACATTCGGGATGAAAAGCGAACCGGTCCATGTTGACAGCGAAGAACCCTCAAAGGACGAAGCAGCAGATACCTCACAACTATTGCCAAGGCCGCCGATAGTGACTATCATGGGCCATGTTGATCATGGAAAGACCACCCTCCTCGATGCCATTCGGGAGACAAAGGTGACTGAAATGGAAGCAGGAGGCATAACCCAGCACATAGGTGCGTATAAAGTTAAGCTTAAAGACAAGGAAATAGTCTTCCTTGATACCCCCGGCCACGAGGCATTTACTATGATGAGGGGAAGGGGCGCAAAGGTCACGGACATTGTGGTCCTTGTGGTTGCCGCTGATGATGGTGTAATGCCTCAAACCATTGAGGCCATTGACCATGCAAAGGCCGCAAACGTCCCAATGCTCGTTGCGATCAACAAGATTGATAAACCTGAGGCAAACATGACCAGGGTCAAGAACGAACTCGCAAAGCATGACGTCGTACCTGAAGACTGGGGCGGAAAAAATATTTTCGTAGAAGTTTCCGCAAAGAAAAAAATGGGCATAGAGCATCTTCTTGAGATGATCCTGCTTCAGGCAGACATTATGGAACTTAAGGCAGATTATTCCAGGCCGGGCAGAGGCACTATTATAGAAGCAAAACTTGATAAAGGAAGAGGTCCTGTCGCAACAGTGCTTGTCAATTCAGGAACCCTTAAGGTGGGAGACGCCTTTCTTGCGGGCGCCTTTGCCGGCAAGGTCCGCGCCCTTATTGATGACACAGGGCACAGGATAGAAAAGTGCGGGCCTTCAACCCCTGTCGAAGTGATCGGCTTCCCCGATGTCCCGCGGGCAGGCGATATCTTTGTGGTTATGGACGATGAGCGGAAGGCAAGGCAGATAGCAATGAACAGGCTCCATAAACTGAGATCTGCCGAGGTTGCCAAATCAAGAAAACTGACGCTTGATGATCTGTACAGCAAAATTAAAGAAGGTGAGATCAAAGACCTCAACATAATACTGAAAACCGATGTTCATGGCTCTGTGGAAGCGGTTAAAGATTCCCTGGAGAACCTGAGTCATCCGCAGGTCAAGGTCAAAGTGATCCATACGGGCGTGGGAGGAATTAACGAGTCCGATGTCATGCTCGCATCAGCGTCCAACGCAATCATTATAGGTTTCAATATAAGACCTGAGTCAAAGGCCCAGCCCCTTGCAGAGAAAGAAGGAGTTGATATAAGGTTATATACTATAATCTATGAAGCTATCGATGATATAAAAAAGGCACTGGAAGGACTTCTTGAGCCTACTATCACAGAAAAAATCCTTGGCCGGGCTGAGGTCCGGCAGACCTTCACCATATCGCGTATGGGAACAGTTGCCGGATGCTATGTAGTTGACGGCGTCATTACACGGGCAAGTTCGGGTATACGGGTGATAAGAGACAATGTAGTTATATACGACGGCAAAATTTCATCCCTCAAACGCATAAAAGACGATGCCAGAGAAGTTCAGTCAGGCTATGAGTGCGGCATCATGATAGAGAATTTCAATGACATCAAGGTCGGAGACATTCTGGAAGATTACATTAAGGAAGAAGTGGCAGCCAAGTTAAGTTAATAATAAAAGATTAAAATTTAAAATTGATGACTTCCTTAATTTTTAATTTTTGCATTTTGAGTTTTGCATTATTTTCATGATAGTCGGCCTTCTTACTCTTGATCTTCATATCCACGAGTCGCATTCCCTGAAAGAGAAACGCTTCGTGATCAAAAGCCTCATTGACAGGATAAAGAATAAATTCAACGTGTCCGTCGCTGAAGTGGACGCAAATGACCTCTGGCAGAGGTGCGTTATCGGGATAGCTTATATATCAAATGAGACGGTTATGGTGAATAGGGTATTTGAGCAGATAAAGAATTTAGTGATCAGCGTCCATTCAGTCGAACTGATAAATGCGAATATGGAACTATTTTAATCGCAGCAATCGGTCCTTCATATTACTGCAGACTCGCGTGAAAGAACCTATATCGTTTTGTTAAACAGCTGCACTTTCTATTCCCCGTTTGTGATAGAATAAAACATTTATGGATTGGAGAACCCATGCATCCGTTTAAACGCTCGCAGAGAGTCGGCGATTTGATAAAAAAAGAGGTCGCTGATATTATAATGCACAAACTTAAAGACCCGCGGCTGGGATTTATCACTGTGACTGAAGCTGAGGTCAGCAGCGACCTGAGGCACGCCAAAATTTTCGTGAGTGTCCTGGAAGACGCAAAAAAAGAAGAGACACTGAAGATACTTGCAGCCTCAGCAAGGTTTATCAGGGGCGAGCTTGCAAAAAGGGTGAAAATTAAATTTATTCCTGACCTGTTTTTCAAATTTGATAGTTCCATAGAATATGGCGCCAAGATAGAGAAAATACTAAATGAAATTAAATCGCAGGAAACCACAGGAGCAGAACAGGCAGACCCCTCATATGGTGAAGATGGTTCCTCCTGAAAGGCCTCATGCCGTGACCGTCTCTTCCAAACTTGTCAGGCTGTTAAAGGAAAATTCAAGCTTCCTCATAGTCTGTCACATAAATCCCGAAGGCGATGCAATAGGCTCAATATTGGCGCTTGCGCTCGGACTGAAGAAAACAGGGAAAAAAGATATCTGCCTTCTCTGCAAAGACCCTGTGCCGGAAAATCTGCGGTTTTTGCCGTTTTCGAGGCTGGTCAGGCAGAAACCTCCAAAAAAGATTTATGATGTTCTCATTATAGTGGACTGCAATACACTGGAGAGAACCGGCTTTAAGGACCTGCGGGCAAAGAAAACGATAATTATCGACCACCATCTCCCGCCTGCCGATGCGGACCGGTCTGAATTATACAGGTCTCTGTCGGCAAGCCTTATAAGGCCTGATGCAGCCGCAACAGGCATACTTATTTATCACGTCCTGTCTGTCCTTAAAATACCTCTTGATAAAGACATTGCAACAAATCTTTATACGGCGATACTTATAGATACAGGCGGATTCAGATATTCAAACACGTCGCCTGAATCTCTGAAGTCAGCATGTCATCTCGTCAGGGCAGGCGCTCAAC
>JACQXH010000081.1 GCA_016208845.1 Nitrospirota bacterium
ACAGCGGACGATATAGAGACCTTTCGCTTGATCTCTTCCTGCTCGTAATCAGTTATCGTCGTACCCTTCTCCCCCCTGCCCAGCCTGTCTGTTGCCTTTGCGTCAAATAGCATCGATTCAACAAGCGAAGTCTTGCCTGCCCCGCCGTGAGCGATTACCGCAACATTCCTGATCTTTTCTACTTCGAAATTAACCATTAAGACCCCCTATATAATAAATTTCAAAATGTAAAAATCAAAATGCAAAATTAAGGAATTAACATAATACCTGAATTGAGCGCTTTTTATTGTCATTCCGGCTTGCCTGCCTGTCCGGCAGGCAGGTCCGGTCGCCTCAGGCGACTCGCCGTGGCGAGAATCCTCCCTTGTTTCAAGAAGGATTCCCGTCAAGCGGGAATGACACTTCTTGGGTGATTATATTTTCACAAAAAGCTCAATGTTTTCATTAAAGAATCGCTCAATTTTTATATTATATTGTTCTCTTCCGCAATTTTAATTTTTTATTTTTACATTTTGCATTTACTGAATTATTTCCTCAATAACAGGCTTATACTCTACCTTGGTTTCCGCCTTTTTGCTCCACACCTTGATAGCAAAAAAACTCACTACCAGAGCGGCAAAGCCGAGCGCTGCAGATATAACATCCGAGTCTGCAGTCTTAAAGTAATTAAGTCCGATATTCTTGCCTATAACTACTCCGGCAATGAAAGCAGCAAGAGGCATACCGTACACAAATATTGCACCTTTAAGATACGTCTGCGCTTTAATGGAGACTTTAACTGTCTGTCCCACTTTTGCCTGAACAGGATTCAAGGCCTCTATCTCCATCCCCTGGTCTGAAGACTCGCACATTCCGCTCGCGGCACATCCTTCACACGATCCTCTCTTCTGAACTATAACTCTTGCCGTAAGGCCGTCAGTTTTTGTTACCACGCCGGTTTCTTCGATCATTATTTCGTAATGCGTAATGCGCGATGCGTAATGTGCGATGCTAAAGATATTTTTTACTCATTACGCGTAACGGATTACGGCCTTTTTATCCTCTCAATAATTTATATTCGATGCTGTCCACAAGCGCCTGCCATGATGCCTCGATTATGTTCTCCGATACTCCGACTGTCCCCCATTTATGCGTATCGTCTCCTGACTCTATCAGGACCCTGACTTTTGCAGATGTGCCGACGCCGGCTGCCAACACCCTGACTTTATAGTCAATTAGCCTGACCTTCTTGCGCTGAGGATAGCATTTTTCAAGGGCTTTTCTCAGGGCATTATCGAGCGCGTTGACCGGTCCGTGCCCGGTTGCCGCTGTGTGTTCCGGCTTCCCCTCCACTTTCAGCATAATAGTGGCCTCGCTCAGGCAGGCCTCGCCCTCGTTCCTCTTTTCGACTATCACCCTGAATCCGATCAACTCAAAAAATTTTCTGTGAAGGCCGAACGGCTTTTTCATCAAGAGTTCGAAAGAGGCCTCTGCGCCTTCAAACTGAAATCCCTGATTCTCGAGTTGTTTCATCTCGCTTATTATTTGTGCTATCTTTGGAGAATCCAGGTCAATCTTCAGATTGAATTCCTTTGCCTTTCTTATGATGTTGCTTTTCCCGCTCAGGTCTGACACAAGCACTCTCTGATAATTACCAACAAGCTCAGGTTTAATATGCTCATAAGTAGCAGAATGGCGCTGTATCGCACTTACATGAATGCCGCCCTTGTGTGCAAAGGCGCTGTCGCCGACAAAAGGCTGTCTCTTGAAGTGCCTCAGGTTGGCAATCTCTGTAACAAACCTGGATACATCTTTTATTTTCTTTAATTGTTCGATAGTTATACAGTCATATCTAAGTTTTACCTTTAAATTAGGCATTACCGAGATAAGGTTTGCATTGCCACACCTTTCTCCCAGGCCGTTTATAGTCCCCTGCACCTGGGTCGCGCCAAGGTTTACTGCAATAATTGAATTGGCAACAGCGCATTCAGAATCATTATGCGCATGAATGCCTATGGGAGTCTCAAATTTATTGAGAACATTTTTAATGATCCTTTCCACATCATGAGGAAGAGTACCGCCATTCGAATCGCACAGCACAAGGCAGTCTGTTCCTCCGGAAACCGCCGCCTCCAGGGCCTTCAATGCATACCCAGGGTTAGCCTTATAACCATCAAAAAAATGCTCTGCATCAAAAAATACTTTGTGTACTCTTTTTTTAAGATACGACACAGTATTATAAATAATATCAAGGTTTGCCTGATAAGAGATCCGCAAGGCCTCTTTGACATGGAAGTCCCATGTCTTTCCGACTATTGTAAGAACAGGCGTTTGGGCGTTTAGAAGTTCTTTTACGTTGGGGTCTTTGTGGACCTTGAGTGAGGCCCTGTGAGTCGAACCAAAAGCGGCCAGTTCTGCTTTCTTAAATTTGAGTTTTCTTGCTTTTTGAAAAAACTCCGCATCTCTCGGATTGGCACCGGGCCATCCGCCTTCGATATAGTGTACCCCGAGATCATCAAGCTTCTGTGTAATCCTCAGCTTATCTTCAACAGAAAATGAAACATCTTCTGACTGGGCTCCGTCCCTCAAAGTCGTATCATAGATCTCTATTTTGCGCATATCCTCCCCGGAAAATCAGTTTGGAATTAATCATCTCAGACCTCAATATTTTACACTATTAGCTTACACATAAATTGAGCGATTTTATTTGTCATTCCGGCCTGTCCGGTCGGAGCGACTCTTCGGTCGATACGACTAAACTCAGACTCGCTTCGAGAATCTTTTCTTGTCTTAAGAAATATGCTGGCCAAGCCAGCATGACAGAATGACTGAAAGAAGTCCATTATATTAATAAACTTTTGCATCAACTGTTTGCAAGATTAAATACATCATGCAAAACCCTTACAGCCAGCTCGGTGTATTTAGCATCAATAACGCATGAAACTTTAATCTCAGACGTGCTGATCATCATTATATTAATTCCTTCCCTTGCAAGGGTCTCAAACATTTTTGCTGCAACACCAAAGTGAGACACCATACCAACGCCTACAATTGAGACCTTGGCTACGTCGGTGTTCATATTAACTCCCTTTGCTTCAAGCTTGTCAGATACCTCTTTGGCTATCTCAAAGGCCTTTTTGCTGTCCGCTCTCGAGACGGTAAAAGACATATCTGTTGCCTTTGTATCACTGCTAATATTTTGAACTATCATATCAACTACAATGTTTGCGCCCGCTATCTGGTTGAAGATCCTCGCGGCTATGCCCGGGTTGTCCGGCACGCCCATTATTGTGATCCTTACCTGATTCTTATCAGCGGCAACTCCTGAGACAACAATTTTTTCCATGTATTGATCCTCCTTTATTACAAGGGTACCAGGCGCATCATTAAAACTCGAACGCACAACAAGTGGGACATTATATTTTTTGGCAAATTCAACAGAGCGCCCATGAAGAACCTTTGCTCCAAGGCTCGCCATCTCGAGCATCTCCTCGTACGTTATCTTCTCCAGTTTTCTCGCATCCTTAACGATCCGCGGGTCTGTTGTATATACCCCTTCAACATCTGTATATATCTCGCAGAGGTCAGCCTTTAATGCCGCTGCAATGGCCACAGCGGTCGTGTCCGAGCCCCCCCTGCCGAGTGTTGTAACATCAGAGAATTCGTCGATCCCCTGAAAACCGGCAACAACCGGTATCTTTCCTTCATCCAATGCAAGCCTCAGCCTGCCTGCCTCGATATGCTCTATCATTGCCTTTGTGTGAGAGCTGTCAGTTATTATTCCTACCTGCCTTCCTGTAAAGCTCATGGATTTGCATCCAAGCTTCTGAACGGCTATTGCCATAAGAGCGCTAGTCACCCTTTCTCCAGAGGACAGCAGAAGGTCCATCTCCCTTTCGTCAGGCATTTCCATTATCTCATGGGCAAATTTAATCAGTTTGTCTGTCTCACCTGCCATTGCAGACACAACTACGACAACCTGATTCCCCTGCTTTGCGGTTGACACGACCCTTTCTGCTACGCTCATGATCCTCTCTGTGTTTGCTACAGATGTACCGCCGTATTTTTGCACTATCAGAGCCATGTTATCTCTCCTGAGTATGTGATATCTGTTCTAAAAATAATAAATCGTCATTGCTCCGAAAATACCTTTAAAGCTGTCATTCCCGCAGTTTGTTGAGCGGGAATCCATATACTGTTCCCGCGAAAGCGCGAGCTATATTAAATAACTGGATTCCGGCTTAAAAATTGCCGGAATGACAGACAAACAGATTTACCAATTAGTAGTTGTAAAATTAAAGCATTTTCAGCCAAAATTTTCCACTATTTCTTACTCTGTTGCCCCCTGATAAAATAATCCATGAGCCTGTACCCTTTCTCAAACACAAGCGCATTCTTCATTTTACATATACTCTCTGAAAATCCCCTGACGTTTTTATTATTGTTAAAAACACCGCTCGAATAAATCACAAAAGGCACTGGCTCGTCAGTGTGGGTCCTGACCTTTATTGTATCGCCTTTAACTTGTTCTTGATATCGCCGTTATGGCCGGCCTCATCAGGGGCCTCGACGTGCACATAGACAATATCATACTTTTTCAAGGCCCTTAACGCGGATTTCGCTTTACCGATATAATTAGTATCAATATATCCTGTCGCACCCTTTACGTTAATAATGTCAAAACCTGCGCTCAGGCCGAGGCCCTTTGTAAGATCAACCGCAGATATGAGAGCTCCTTTAAGATTGTATTTATCCGCAAATTCCGGAACAGGTAATTTTTTGCCCTGTCCCCAGAACCAAAGACAGTTGGCCGGGTTCAAACCTTTTTCCATTCTTTTTTTGTTAATCTGGTTCGACAAGAGGACCTCTGTCGACCTTTTCATAAGGTCGATAAGAACGTCCGCGCCCTTTCCCTGCGGGATATAACCGCTGATATGCTTCCCTGTGATATCATGCGGCGGGGTGCATTTAATCTTTTCTATGCCGTTTTTCCAGATCAATAAATGCCGGTAACTGACGCCCGGATAGAAAATAAGGTCTTTTGTGCCAAGTTCATTATCGATCTTTTTGATAAGATGCCTTGCTTCAGCCGTAGTGATATGTCCAGCACTGTAATCCTGCATAACAGCCTCACCCCACCTTCGCCCCACCTTTGTAAGAGAGGTATCGTGGGTTAGAAATTTTAATGTCACGAGATTGCATCTAAAGGCCACATCATCAGGGTTCAGATTTATGCCCCTGAAGACCGCCTCTACAGGCGCCCTGCCGCTATAATAGTGATGCGGGTCATAACCAAGTATGGAAAGATTTGCTACGTCAGAACCTGGCTCAAAGCCTTTAGGAACAGTCCTTACCTTCCCGACCTCTCCAGCCTTTGCAAGCCTGTCCATATTCGGTGTACGCGCCTTTTGAAGACAGGTGATCCTGCCAAGTTCTTTCAGCGGCCTGTCAGCCATACCGTCACCTACGAGTATTAAATATTTCATATATAACTCATTATTATTGAAAAGAATTCTCAATATATTAACTCTTCTCCTTTGCAAAAAGGAAGATATTCTTTAATATTTCTTGATGATATAAAAATATCTCATTTATCGATAAAATAAAATAGCAATAATTGACTTCATGTGTCGGAATATTTTATCATTTACATTATGTTGCGTGAAATATCGGGCGTATAAAATAAATATTGCATATTTTCACTGCTGAATATTCTTAACTAAAACTTGAATGATGATGGGGAGTCAGTTGTGGCTGTAGAATCAGGAAACCTCATACTAAAAAAATTCCTTAACGAAATAGACCGATTGCGGGTAGAGCTATCCAGAGCCAAAAAGAAAAATATTTATGAAGAGGCCAAAAACAATGAGATGCTCAAACAGTTAGAGCGTCTAAAAACAGAACTCAATAATTATAAACTGCAAAAAAGGCGTTCTCTCCGGAGAACCGTTACACCCCCGCGCGATAAAATAGACCTTGCCTGCAATATAAGATGGTCGCTCAAAACTCCTCCTCACGGCTTCACCAGCATGGGCGTTGAGATCATCAACCCGCATCAGAAGTATGAGGAATTTTTTAGTAACCTGCATTAGCAGTTTCCCGTATTGATTCTATTAACCCGGAAAATGCATTTGACCACATATTATAGCAGGCAGGGATGGCTGAAAAAGCTCTATTCGTCCGGCACAGCACGGATTCGATCGAACAACACCTTTGGTTACTTATGATAACTGCTTTTAGCGGTTTGATTTTATACAGTCAATCTGACGCATGATTTGAATAAAAATCTTGTTGCTTTATAGAGGTTTTGATGGCATTTTTGCCTGCTGTCTGACTATGTTATTGAATTTTTTGGGTTAGGAGCCTGTCGGACTTAGGGCGTGAGTAGTGTAAAATAGACGCATGAGAAAATTTATAGACATAGACAGAGAAACACCAATGTTGTTGCCATGCGATTTGAGGGACTGGATACCGGAAGACGATATGGTGCAGTTCATCATAGAGTCAG
>JACQXH010000006.1 GCA_016208845.1 Nitrospirota bacterium
ATAATGCATTTTGCCACAGAGGACCCAGAGATGAGTAAATTCCGCAATAAAATATATTCCATATCATTTACGATACGAGATACAAGATGCAGAATCTTTATTATTAAATCATGTATCGTGAATCGTGAATCGAGTATCACAGTCTGTGAGTCCCTGATTTTTGGAGCTTATTCTTGTTTGCCTATAATGCATTCCCGCTGCTGCCTGCCAATGCCCCTATGTTCTGAATGAGCAGTTTAGGGCCGTCATTAAAAAGAATTTCTATTTTATTGATTTGAATTATTGATAGTACTATCCCCATACCAAATTTATAATGGTCTATTACCTCGTTTTTTTCAAAATTGCCATTTATGCTATATTTTTTGGCATTAGAAAGATCACCGCCTGTCAGGCGCGATATATGTTCATTGAAATCTATCTCTTGTGTCTTTGGTTTTTGTGAAGGGCTTTTTGATCTGGCCCGGCTTTTTTCAGATGGCCCGGTACGATAATTATGTTCTCCGCTGCATGTATTACATTTAACTCTTTTAGGTAAATCATCAGCCATGACTATAATAGTGTGGCCCAGTTCCAATCCGCATTTTGTGCACCAGGAATCAATATCTCCACCAGTTGTGTAATTGTTATTCATCCTTAACCTTGTCTCCTTAATTTTTTCCTCTATTTATCTGTTACTGCCGGTGTATCGGCGGAGGGTCCCGATTCGATATTCATCGGGTCCTGAACTCCGGGTTCCTGTGAAGCAGCTTTAGTGCTGCCTTGGCGTTTCAATCTTTTTTCTTCCTGTTTTTTCTGCCGCATCAGCTCTTTTTTCCTCTTATTGCTGCTATACATGCTGGAACGCATTGCCATAGTTGCCCCCTTGATTGGTTAAACTTTTTATGAAAAATGTTTATTACAGTTAGAATTAAACAGCCAAATAAGTGAAGGGAGGTCAAAGATTCAGAAAGAAGAATATCCATTGGCCCGTGGAGAAAGCAGGCCCTGGCTGAAGGGCCTGCTTCTCGGGTTTACTGTTTTACGATATTAACTGCTTTTGGGCCCTTATCGCCTTTAACGACGTCATAGGTTACAACATCGCCTTCAGCCAGGTTTCTGAAACCTTCGCCCTTGATCTCGGAATAGTGTGCAAAGACATCAGGGCCACCATCATCCTGGGTTATGAAACCGAAACCTTTGGACTCATTAAACCATTTTACAGTTCCTTTAGACATTTTTGATCTACCTCCTTACTAAGATAAAATAAATTCTCACGGAATTAAGCTTTTATTAAAAAAGGCCACAAAGTTCAAAGTCTTTGTGGCCTTGCTTGTGTCAAAAACTCATAAAACTTGGTTTTAATAATGACATCTTTAATTCTAAAAAGTCAAATGACCGGAATAATTCTCTTTAACCAGTTTCTATAATATTAAACTTTATCCGCCGCCGTATGAATGAAGCCCGGACAGCACGAGATTGACCCCCAGATAAGTTAAGATCACAGCGACAAAACCTATGACTGCGAGAATGGCCACTCTCTTGCCTCTCCAGCCCGAGACAAAGCGTGAGTGAAGATACAGGGCATAGACAAACCATGTGATAAGCGACCATGTTTCTTTCGGGTCCCAGCTCCAGTATTTGCCCCATGCGCTGTTGGCCCATATGGCTCCCATTATCAGTCCGCCTATTGTGAACAGGGGAAATCCTATGGCGATGCTCTTATATGCAATGTCATCCAGCATATTTGGGGTTAGAGATAACGAAGCAAGAATCTTTTTAAGGCCGAGGCCGTAGCGCCAGATCGCAAGAACGAACAATATTGACGCAGCCCAGCTTATTGCGACCACGCCTCCGGATGAACTCCTGAAGGTGGCTTTAAGGAAATAGCTCTGCACAAGCTCTTTTCGCTGTTCTGCTGACAGGCTGAGGAGATCAATGCCCATGCCAATAAGTATGTGCTCCAGAAGATATATGATTTTTCTGTCCTTGATTCTGTAACCAGAATTAAATACGCTATGGCCGCTCCAAAGGATACGCCAAAGGCAGCATATCCAAGAAAGCTCAAAAGCACATGGAACAGGAGCCAGTTTGACTGAAGGGCGGGAATAAGCCGCTGGATCTCTTTTGCCGTTCCTGACACATCAATAAATGTAAGGGCGAGGGCTGCCAGCGGCGTAACAAAGGCGCCCAGGGAACGGTTCTTGTATTTGAATTCAATTATGAGATGGATTAATATTAGCTACCAGACAAAAAATATCAGCGACTCGTAGAGATTCCGCAGTGGCGCGGCTCTTAAAATCGACTCGATAAATGACGATGCAGGATGTGAGGCCACCCAGAAATCAAAAGAATTGACCCATCTGATGACCAGGGCGATGCTCTGGCTCGCAAATCCGAAAATCGTGAGCACGGTAGCTGCTATTCCAACAGACTTGTTTCTGGAGACAACATAACTTACGTAGACAATCATGGCCATTATATAGGCAAACGCTGAGATGTCAAAAAATGTTGAACTGGTCATTTGTTGCTACCTCCTCGGATACGAGTCGAGTCGACTTCTAATGAATGGGACGCCTTTGACAAGATGTGCTCTATTTCTCTCTCAAGAGAGAGCCTGTTTTTGCTGGCAGAGCCTCCGGCCGTTATCCTTATTGCCCCTTTTTTACCGGGATTTTCAGTTGTTAGCATTATCCATATCTTTTTGTGGCTCATGAAAAAGGAGACAAACAGACCAATTGCCATGACGATGCTTGCAAGATATATAAGCCATACTCCCGGGTCCTTTGCAACCTGAAGGCCTGTATATTGGACGCCCCGGTAATTTTCGAATTGAATCTGGTGCCCGTCCTTTAGAATACCCGTCTCCGGATAACGTTTGAGTATCCAGCCTGTAAATTTGCCTGATTCAGGGGTATCGAATTCTATTGCCACCGCAGGATTGACCATGTTCTCTGAATATGTGGTCAGTGCCCCTGTCTCCCTGTCACGTGAAAGGGCAGGAGAAAAATTCACTATAGTCCCCCTGATATTGGTCCCCGGAATTACGAAAGACCCGCCAAATCTGAGCTCGAGGGTCTCCTCTCTGCCGTTTTTCGGCAGGACCTTTATGATAAATTCACCGACCGCATTAGGGACCATGCCATAACTGGACTGATAAAAAGTGATTCCCTTATAAGTGAGCGGACTGTTTACCTCGATCACTTTTTTCATAACCTCTTGTCCCTTGTCAATAACCACGAGCTCGCTCGAAAACTCCTTGGGCATGTCTGTCTGGCTGTAATATTCAGTGTTGTACCAGTTGCACTTGATAAGAAAGCCGAGAGGCTGGATCCCGTATTTATTCATTTTTGCATTGAAAATGTCCTCCGGCATTCCCAACTGTCTGACTGCAAGAGAAATGTCGCCGCCGGATGCCTCGATTGCATCCAGTATGTGGTTCCTTTCTTCCTGTTCAGATTGAGACAGGGTGGCTGTGCGGATAAGGGCAAAGGAGGAAGTCCTTCCCTCCGGAAGATTTAAGAACCCGCTGAACCCAAAACGGGCGCCGATTATGGCGCCGATAAATATAAAGATTATGCTTAAATGAACTACATAGAATCCGAAGTGCGTAAATTTATGTTTTTCTGAATATAACGTAACGGTATTTTCACCGGTTTCCTCTGAGATACGATACCTTGATGAATTCAGAATATTTGAGATCTCATCCCTCACTGCTTTAATGTCGGCCTTTATCTTTATTTCTTTTATAACAGGCAGCGTTTTAATGACATTTTCAGGTAAGGGCCTTTGAAGGCTCTTATATAGGCGCCAGGTTTTGGGGAACCGGTCCAGAGAGCACACAATGAGGTTAATGCTGAAAAGAATCAGGAGGCTTACAAACCACCACGAGTGGTACATATTCATGAAATCGAATTTTACGAATATGTTGTATACAGTTGGAGCAAGTGCATCACCAAAGAATTTGGCAAGGAGCTGAATGTTCGTGGCCGGCTCGGCCTGCTGTTCTATTATTGTGCCTATGATCGAGGTCAGAGCTAATACTATCAGGATGACAATAGTAAGCTTGACTGAAGCAAAAAAGTCCCAGACCTTCTCAAATATATCTTTTTTTTCCTTTTCCAAGATCAAAAAACCTCTGGTTTTAAATATAGCTTTTCATTCATCGTGAAGTCAATGTACAGGCCGATTTTATTTTTTTATTGAGAAGATGTTGCAGAAAATGGCAGAATAGTATAATTGTTGATAAAAGGCGATTCTAAAACTTATGGCAGATAAACGGATAGCAAAGCGCAATATAAAAAGATTGACCATATTGTTCTCAGATGGTCAGGAGGAAAACAGCGGCATATCGTCCGATTTTTCTTCCACAGGTCTTTTCATAAGAACGAGGAAACCCCTTAAACCCGGCATTGCACTGGAAACAGCAACAATGGCGGGCAGCATCGCGATCATTGAAGACAATGAACTTATAGGAGAGGCGAGGATAAATATAAATGTCGCTCATGCAGAAAGGCTGATGAGCACGGTTGACTGGCTGCTGAAGGCCTCCCGGCTTACTGTCCAGGACATTGATGCATTTGCTGTATCAATCGGCCCTGGCTCATTCACCGGATTGAGAATAGGGCTCAGCACGGCAAAGGGTTTTTCCTATGCTGCTGCAAAGCCACTTGTGCCCGTGCCGACCCTTGATGCATTTGCAAGGACCCTGCCCTTTTGCGCCCATTTTATCTGTCCTATGCTTGATGCAAGAAGAAATGAGGTGTACGCAGGTCTTTATAAATGGGAAAGTAATATTTGCAGTAAAATAGTGCCTGAAACAGCTGTCAACCCGGCTGATTTTATAAGAAACTTTCATAGTCCGACTGTTTTTTTGGGTGAAGGGGCTAAGGTCTATATGAAGCTCATCGCAGGTGCACTGAAAGATAATGCAAGGTTTGCCCCTGCATCACAAATGACTCCTTCGGCTTCAACTGTTGCAACTATAGCTATCGAGAAATTAAAGAAAGGAATAGTTACGGACCCTGTCGGACTGGCCCCTTTTTATTTAAGAAGATCAGAGGCAGAGCTTCATTGGAAGGGATAATAATCAGAAAAATGCTGCCTGACGATATTCCTCAGGTTGCCGCAATAGAGAACCAGTGTTTCACCTCGCCATGGGATTTGGGTTCGTTTAAGTACGAAGTGAAGCACAAGGAGGCGATCCTCATGGTTGCGGTTTCCAGTGACCAGGTCATAGGCTACGTGTGTGTTAGACCCATACTGGAGATGGCCCATGTATTGAACCTTGCGGTTGTACCGAGATTCAGGCAGAAGGACATAGGCAAAGCGCTGCTTGATAGGGCGCTGCAGGAATTAAGAAGTTCAAGGCCGGACATAGGGAGAATAACGCTTGAGGTCAGGGAATCAAACACGGCAGCCATAAAATTATATGAAAATTTCGGATTTAAGATAACTGGCAAAAGAATCGGTTATTACGAAAGGCCGCACGAGAATGCGGTTATAATGGAATTGCGGTTACCACAGAAAAGAGATAACTGCTCAGGCGGATAGTCCGTAGGTATTCAGTCTTTTAGCTAAAAGACTACAGACTAATAATCTAAACAACCTATTACCTAACAGACTACAGTCTAAACAAGCTTAGTACCTTCTGTGTTGACCAAACTTGAACTAATTTATGTTTATTCGTGCTCATTTGTGGCAGAAGTCTTATTTTGTATAAAATCCTTTTTCTCCCTGTCCCATTTATAGCATTTCATGTCATGGATCTTCCCGGCCTTTACCGATACGACTACTTGAAAAGTATCAGGCCACTCAGGTTCGCCGAACACGGTTTGGGCATCTTTGTCATCCTGCGAGAAGTATGGGTCATGTTCAGGATGCGAGTGATAAAAGGCAATGATACCTTCGCCTTTTTGCTTGGCAAGTGAGACTATGTCCGCGATCTCTTTTCTGTCTATCGTATAAGCAGTCCGCGCGTCTCTTGGATATCGCCCGGGATCCTCTGCATGGAGGCTGTTCTGTATGTTAAGGCAGGGATGCGCCGTCTGCCTGTCATCATTACCTGTGACAATGCCGCAGCATTCCTCCGGGTATGTCTTTAAAGCATGCAGGGAAATCTCTTCTATGACTTTATTGTTTAAATACATTTGTTCCATTTTACAATATTTATATCGTCTTATTCTGGAAAATGATTGTACGGCTCTCAAATATGTATGCGACAATTTTAATAATTGTCGTAAAATAGAACGCATATCCAGTGTGTCATTCCCGCATGTTTTTAGCGGGAATCCAGTAGTTTTTAGTCTCTGGATGCCCGATTAATCCCGAAATATCGGGAGGGCATGACGAACAAAGGGCGATAGCATGTAAATACTATTTTGAGACTTAACCGAAGAATCTTGAAAAAGCGCATTTAATCATATATCATCATCTTAAAAGAGCTATTACCAAACAAAAAGAAGGAATATGAGAATAAGCTCCAAATATCAAAAGCTAAATTACAAATAAGCACAAAATTACAAAAATGAAATTCCAAACGTTTTGCATATTGGGATTTTGATTTTGAATATTATTTGTAATTTGTTATTTGTATTTTGGAAATTACTCTTCTCTGTGCCTCTGTGGCAAATGGACTGCTTTTTTGGGATTCAAATATTACCAGGAAAGGGATAATTTATGGATATAGAATCCGGAGTTTTAAATAAGGATCTCCCTGTGATTCAGGATGCTGATCTTGACGGCAAGATAGTTCTTGTGAGGCTGGACCATAATGTTGTAAAGAAGGGGGCAGTCAAAGACCCGTTCAGGATCGACCAGACTTTCGGCACTCTCTATTACATAGCTGAGCGCGGGGGTCTTCCAATACTCATGACCCATGTAGGCAGGCCTAAAGATAAGAAAACAGGAAAGATATCTTGCAGTCCTGATGACGCCGTAGGGCCTATTGTAGAGTATCTGAAACGAAAACTTCACGCTGATTTATATATGCCCAAATTTGATGTTACAGAAAACGGGCTTGCCGGCATAGGAGATTCCATAAAACCTGCTCTTGATGATCTAAGAAAGAGAAAGATCGGGGGCATTTATTTGCCCAATACCAGATGGTTTCAGGGTGAAGAGGGCAAAGGCATTGAAAGAGAGAGCTTTGCTAAACAGCTTGCGGGCCTTGCAGATGTTTATGTTAATGACGCCTTTGGCTCGTGGCAGCCCCATGCGACAACATATGACATCACAGTGCACCTTCCGTCTTACGCGGGGTTTCTCATGCAGCAGGAAATAGAGAACCTCAACCGGGTCATTTATCCCGAAAGACCTTTTGTAGCGGTTGTTGCAGGGGCCAAATATGACACAAAGATAGGCCCTCTTTATGCAATTTATAATAAAGTCGATTATCTTATTCTCGGAGGCGTTATATACAACACATATCTTTGCGCCAAGTACGGCATCTCCATCCAGGGAGTCAGCGATTCAGATATTCAGGCGGCAAAAGAGCTTGTTGATATTGACAGGGGAAAACAAAAAATAGTGGAGCTTCCGTATATCGTTGAATCGGACACTCTCGAGGGAAAGATCGAGGGCAGATACAGGACTATTTCAACTTCTGATTTCAGAGAGGGGAATAAATATAATTACATACTGGATATTGACCCGAGGTCCTTTGAAGACAAGAGGGTGGAGGATGTAATGCTCAATGCCAAAACAATCTTTGTTAACGCGGTGATGGGATATACCCCTCATTTCCCTTTAGGGTCCAAGGCGCTGGATGAAACTATAGACAAAAACGCTTCGGCATTGAAAATGTATGGCGGCGGCGATACTCTTCAGGAATTCAAGAACCTGTGCCCGGGACTGTATCTTTCTGTTCTGGATAATTCAAAGTACTACTTCTTTACAGGCGGCGGTACGGTGCTCACCGCAATAGAGCAGGGCAGTCCTTTCGGGTTAAAACCGGTGCAGGCGCTGATAGAAAATAAAGAGAGATTGGGGGAAAGATAAAAGCCGATTCTATCCGGATATTTTCATTTGACATCTTTTTCTGCCTTCTGCTATTTTAACAACCATGAAGTCTGCCGGTAAATTGTTTTTCCTGATCGTTAATTTAATTGTTCTGTCATGTTCTGCCGCCTATTCTTTTGACGGACCCTTTCAAGTCAGAAACCAGTACCCGATCTTTATCCATGCTGACGAACCATTCCTTGATAAGGCGGTCATGGAAAATTCATTGTCTCTGAGCCTCTCGCATTCAAGCACTTACACGGTGCAGAGTTCAGGACACTGGGATATTTATCTTGATATGGAGATCACTGAGGTCAATCTTCGGTACAAAAGGATCATTAAGAATTTTATCGAATTTGATATGGATGTGCCGGTGCTGGTGTTTAGCAGCGGCTTAATGGACGGCTTTCTTCATGATTATCACAAGGCATTCGGTTTTCCTGACTACGGCAGGAGTCAGAGGCCATTGAATGAACTTCTCTATGAAGTCAGAAGAGACGGTAAATTGATTGTCAAGGGAAGCTCAGGAATTGGGCTAAGCGATATCAGGCTCGCCCTTAAGAAGCAATTGGTCTCGTCAGATGGATTCGGCTTGAGCATAAAGGCAGATGTTGAACTGCCCACAGGAAGTGCCAAAAAGGGGTTTGGGAACGGCAGCATCGATGCGGGGGTATCATTGCTCCTCGATAAACGTATCACTGATTCGATCATGACATATTGGAATCTTGGAGCGGTGTTTCCGGGAAATGTTAGAGGATATGAAAAGATAAATTTAAAGAATTATATTCATGGAGGCGCAGCAATAGAAGCGGCTCTGAGCAGCAAATTCAGTATGCTGGTCCAGCTTCAGGGACAATCTGCGATATATCCAACTACTGACCTATCGGCTGTTGACAGGGCTGGTTTTCTTCTTGTGTTTGGCGGCAGATACAGTTCCGGAATAAACAGTTTTGACCTGTCCCTGTCAGAAGACATACATACGACAGGCGCGCCTGATTTTATATTGAATTTATCGTACAAGATGAAAATGTGAAATAGTTAGGGTCTATTTATAAAGTGCTTTTTTCCGTCATTCCGGCTTGTCCGGAATCTTTTTTCGGAAGGATTCCCGACGCGCTTCACTTGCGGGAATGACATACTTTTAAAGATTTAAGAATCTGTGAAATCTGCGTAATCTGCGGATAAGAAAAGTTATGGACAACGAAACATTAATTCACAACTGGCTTGTCACGTATCTTCGCCGGAGGCTTTCAAGGGATTACAAGGACATCAGCGTCAACCTTGATGGAGAGAAAAAAAACGCATTCAAAGGCTGCTACCCTGACCTGATCCTGGGCAATCACGGCCTGACCCTTGCGGTAATGGAGGTTGAAACAGAGGTAAGCGTCACGCCTGAAAAAGCGGAGCAGTGGAAGTCCCTGACAGGTCTTGGGGTGAAATTGATAATTATGGTCCCCAAGCCGTTAAAGGCTAAGGTCGTTGATCTTCTATGGAAGAACGGCATTGCAGACAAAGCCGCAGTAGGAAGCTACGAGATGCAGATTAATATGCCGTGAAAAACACAGATAATCACAGAGTTAACTCAAGATAATCACAGATAAATCTGCGGTCATCTGTTTTTTTTATAAGCGATCATCTGTGTTTTTAAAACCTCCAAAGCCTTTCGATGCAGTTCCTCATTCCCCGATGCAAGAAGTGGAGAGGCCTTCTCAACGCCGGCATGAGTGCCGGCAATGCTGTTGCCTTCAAGGTCTGTGATAATTCCCCCTGCTTCCCTGACGAGCAAATAGCCTGCGGCAAAGTCAAAACTCCGTGACGGCGACGGCGTAGTGAATACGCTTATGCTGCCCTGAGCCAAAAGTGATAAGTCAATGGCTGTAGAGCCAAAACACCTGGCCCTTCTGAACATGCCAAGCAGAGGCAGTATTTTGGGTATATCGGTCTTTGGTGACTGTGCTTCATAGGCGATTACGCGGAATTCTCCGTCCTGCTGTGCTAATATCGGCTTATCATTGCAAAAACTGCCGCCGCCTTTTATCGCCCAGAATTCATCTCCGCTAATGAGGTTAATAACATAACCCAGTAAAGTATCCCCAACAGTAGCGCCGTCCACTACTGCTATTGATGTGGAAAAAAGCGGGACCCCGCTCAGCGCGTTCCTGCTGCCGTCAATCGGGTCGAGCAAAAGCTTTAATCCTCCTTCTTTTATGGTTTTAATTCCGCATTCTTCAGAAACAATAGTCAGCGGTTCATTGATCTTCTCAACTTCTTCGAGGACAATATCCTCAGCCCTTTTATCTATAGGATTTGTGGTATCGCCTCCAGCACCTTTGCATAAGGAATTTGCTTTGCGCAGTTCATCGAGATGCGATATGATCTCGCTTTTAAGCC
>JACQXH010000066.1 GCA_016208845.1 Nitrospirota bacterium
TCAGCGGCCTGCGAGGCCTTTTCCTGCATGTTCATTTTATGGCTGAGTTTTGCTACCACACCGTCCTGTGAGAGGATCAGTCCTCTCGTCGCGCTCACTGCTGATTTGGCATCCTGAAGCATCTTTATCTCGTCCTGTGCCTCTAACTTTTTCAATCCTTTTCCCAAATTTTTCGTAACTGACTCCATTAGATCAAAGCTCTTTTTAATTTCATCTGCTATGCGTTCAATATCCTTCTGTGACATTGCAATGAATAACCTTGTCGTTAACCCGTCCAAAGACATGCCGAGTGAAAGAAGCTCGGCATTGGCTGCCAGGACATTGTTTGAAACATTTACCTGAAAAAGATTCCCCTGCTGTGCGTCGGTCTCTACCTTGTATTTTTCGCTGTCAGTGGTTATTTCCTGTTCAATTATAAGCAGGACCACTGAAAGCCTCTCCCCGATCTCCTTTTTGACCTTCTCGTAATTTTCTATTGTATCCCCTTCTGATTCTCCTGTTGTGGAAGGCTTGAGCTTGATAAGCTCCGCCATCTTTTCTTTAATAATGTTTATATCGTTGGAGATATTCTTGGTCCTCTTGAAATATTCGTTCTGGGATATCTTGTTTGTTATTACAGTGATCTTGCCTGAGGCAATTATAAGCCCTTTTTTGTCTTTAGCCGACTCTATTTCTGCGGCCACTACCTGCAGATCCTTCAGCGAGGTGAGTAATTGCTGTACGGTCTTGACGTCCGTTGTAATGGTCTGTGTTGCATCCAGTGAGGCAATAAAGTGTGCCGAGCGGTTAAGCTGGAGGCTTCTCACCTTCTTGTCCATCTCATTTAATTTATTTGATGATTCCTTTAATTTCTGAGCAACAGTTTTATTTGCGCTCTCAGCATCCTCCTCAGCCTGAAGCCTCGCCCCTGTTGTGTCAATAAGTTCAGCGGCTGTTTTTTTCAGCTCTTCATACGCCGTCATGGAAGTATTGCCTGCCAGGGCCGCAAGGGAGTCCTGTGCGTCTTTAACGCCTCTCAAAGACGTTTCAGCTTCTTTCCGGTATGCGTTATATTCCTCTTTATGTCTTGATGCGCTTACCCTGATCAGGTTGGCAGTAACTTCCTGTACTGTTTTTTGAAATTCAACGGTTCTCATCTGATAGGGCGTACTGCGTTCCGTAAGGTAGGAGAGTTTGCTCTTAACAAAGCCCATGCCGATAATGCTTGTGGCAGAAACAGCCGCTACGATCACAAGCACGATAACGACATTCAATGTTAATTTTGTTTTAATAGTCATATTCAATAACCCCTGGAAACAAGGGGCCTGAGAATAGACCCCTTGTTCCCAATCTTGTAACTACTCAGGTTGTTTAGACCATTAGTCTGTAGTCTGTTAGCTAAAAGACTAAATACCTACAGACTATCCACCTAAGCAGTATTACTCTGTCGGATAACCCTTACTCTTCCAGTCAGGCATGCCGTCTCTGTACCAGTTAAGTTTCTTGAAGCCCAGATGCTGAAGCATAAGGGCCGCCCGGGGGGAACGGGGGCATTTAACTCCGTTGCAATAAAGCACATATTCTTTTTCCTTGTCAAGGCCGTCAGCCAGCCCAGGGTTTTTCTGCAGGTCATCAGAAGGCAGAAGCTGGGCGCCTTCGATCCTCTCAGTGTCATACTGCATCTTGTTGCGGGTATCAAGAATAACGGCCTTTTTCGATTTCCACAATTCATGAACCCTCCTTCTTGCAATCAAACCGCCTAATGGCAGTTCTTATTGTTTTATATACTTTTGCCCGTCTCCTTTTATAAAGTCCAGAAGTTTCTGTATTTCAGGAGAAGGGTCTACCTTGGTAACCACTATGATAGGACTTATTACATCAGGAGTTTCAGGGATGTTCACCGAGGCGTCTGCTATACCCAGAGGGTTGATACCTATGGACTCAGGCATTCCAGCCACTGTGTCTCTTATGTTCGCATAGTCTGTGGCATCAAGGATGTCCTTTGCCACAGATTCGCTGTCAAGCATCTCTTTTGTAAAGAGGGCATTTTGCCCCGGAGATGCCTTGCCCCAGACCACAATGACAGGCATATCCTTGCCTCCAACATCTTTCCAGTTCGTTATTTTGCCTGTGAATATTCCCTTGAGCTGTTCTTTAGAGAGTTTTTTGACCGGGTTGTCCTTGTGGGTAATAACGACAGTCTTGTTCTTCGCTATTACTGTCTGCCGCAGGGTTGCCGGATCAATATTGACCCCGTCCTGTCCTGCGCCCTTTATCATGCTTTCAAGCGAGTGAGCGGCCGTTGCAATATCTGCCCTTCCCTGAACGAGTTCAATAAGGCCTCTCTTTGGCGAACTCTGTATTATATTGAGCGTAATCCCTGCCGCCTTTTCAGTATACGGCGCAAGAGGCTTAAATACAGTATTTATTGCCGCACCTCCGCCATTGACTCTAATCTCACCTCCTAAGGCCATAACACTGCTTCCAAGAAGCAATATAATGGTAGTAAAAAAGAATACACTGCGCTTTGACATTTCCCTTTCACCTCCGTCAGTATTTATTTCGCGGCAATCTGCTGAAATCTATTTATCCTATGCGAATTAACTATCGGCATTTTGCCGGTATAACTTTAAACCCGACGACATCCTGAAGGCAGTTGTCTGCTGTCAGGATCGTAACTCACAACTGATGACTGATAACTTTATTTTCATTTCTTGATATATTTCTGGCCCTCGCCCTTTATGTAGTCAATGAGTTTCTGTACCTCTGCTGAGGGAGTGCCGATCGTAAATATATTTATTGATTTTGTCTTTGCCTCCGGCGCCTCAGGGGCCTTGACATATGCATCTATCATACTGGCAGGAAGATAACCGATTGCCTCCGGAAGGGACGCCAGGGTTTGTTTTACATCATCCATAGTGCTTACCTCAAGTATATTCTTTGTCACCGGCTCTTTATCAAGCATTGTCTCAATAAATTGATTATTGCTTGCCTCAAGGAGCTTGGCCCAGATTAATAGTACAGGAGCATCATTTCCTCCCGCGTCCTTCCAGTTTTCGATCTTGCCTGTAAACAGCCCTTTTATCTGTTCTTTGGATAGTTTTGAGACAGGGTTTTCCTTGTGGACCGTTATTAAATAGCTTTTTGGCGCTTCAACATTTGTCTCATGAAAGGCCTTCGGGTCTTTAACTTCATAGCCTTCTTTTTTCAGCAGGCCGATAAGTTCGTCTGTTGTATGTGCCCCCATTGCGGCATCTACCTTTCCGCCATCAAGTTCCTTCATCGCAGCCTTGCTGCCATAATTGAAAATCGTTAAATTTATCCCTGTGGCTTTTTCAAAATGTTCTTCAATGGGTGTTAAGATCGCCGCTGAAGCAGTAGTCCCGGCCCCGACCTTGATCTCAACTGCAAAAGCGCTGATACCTCCTGTCATTAAAAGCATTACAGCGATGAAAATCATGCTCATTTTCTTCATGTCTTTCCTCCTCCTGTCTACTTTTTACGTGCTGCCTGGTAAGCCAGCTTTACACGTTAAATTAGAAAAGTTCTCAATTAGTTGCAATTATAATCGGCAATTCATTTGAAATACTTTAGCACTGAACCCGCCAATTGCAAAATCGTATTTAATATCAACTGGCTGTTGCCCAAATAGGAACTTATGCTTCGACAGGCTCAGCATGACAGAAAAAAGTCAATACCTTCAAGTTACCTGACAGACTACGGACTAAACAACCTGAGCAGTTATGATAAAATAAGCCATGATCAAGAGTTTCTTTAAACCATCGCTTTACAAAAAACTTGTTGCAATGATGCTGTTCCTTAGCCTTAGCCTCATCGCAATACTTGTTTTTCTTTATTACCAGACTGAGAAGTCCCTGTACAATGAGTTCGAACACAGGACCTCCGAACTTTCCAAGGCAATACAAATTGGATTAGCAAAGGCCACGAGCAGCAATATAATGGAAGAGAAGCGCCTTCAGGATTATCTTAAGAAGCTTAATGTAAAGGGACTGAAAGAAATTTCCGTTATCAGCACATCAGACCGGATAGTTGCGAGCACCAACCCAAAGGACATCGGCAAATGGGTCACAAAGAGCAAGAAGGAGCTGATCTTCAAGGCTGAGCTCGGCCAGCCGGTCACTGGCGAAGGGCAGGTCTATAACGTGATCATTCCTGTAGTATCTGACAATAAGCAGATGGGATATATCTCTCTGACACTGAACACGGAGGACTTTTCTGTTTTCCTGCAGACAAGCGCTGTAAGAAGAATAATTGCGGCCTCGATAATATTCGGCATCGGGATCGTGCTCGCTGTTTTTCTTGCGAGGAAATACACAAAACCAATTGAAAAGGTCGTGGATGCGGCGAACAAAGTTGCATCAGGCAACCTGGACCAGGAGCTGGATACGAGCAGAAAGGACGAGATAGGCGAGCTCTCCCGCAGTTTCAATTTTATGGTGGAGAAGCTGAGAGAGGAGCGGGAGCTGAAGGACAAGCTGCGAAAGGCAGAACACTTTGCAGGCATAGGACAGGTAGCGCAAAGCATTGCTCACGTAATAAAAAATCCCCTGAACTTTATAAGTCTTTCCATTGACCATATGAAAGACAGTTACAGGCCCTGCAATCCGGATGACGCGGAAAAGTTTGAGTCCCTCGTTCTTAATATGAAAAATGAAATTCAAAGACTCAGCAGGTTTGCGGAGAGTTTTCTGGGCTATGGCAAACCCTTTGAGCTGACCCTGAGAAGCGCAAACATCGGGAAGATCATCGAAGATGTTGTTGAACTTGTTTCGGTAAGGGCCCAAAAAAGCAATATAGCAATTAAAAAAGAACACGGGGCCTCTCCGGATCTTTCGATCGACCCGGAATTTATAAAGACATGCATATATAATATTATCATCAATGCGTTTGAGGCCATGCCCGGCGGAGGCACGCTTTTCATAAAGACGCAGGGATCAGATTCTAAATTCCACCTGTCTGTTGAGGACACAGGGTCAGGGGTCGCGGAAAATATTCAATCAAAAATCTTTGAACCTTTTTTTACTACAAAAAGCAGGGGGCTTGGACTCGGACTTTCATTGACCAAGAGGATCATTGAAGAGCATGGGGGCAGGATATTGCTGGAAAGCAGAGAAGGCAGGGGGAGCGTTGTGACCATTGTTCTTCCTATGGAAAGGAAAAAATAATTGACCACAGAGGGCTCAGAGAAAGACATTAATAGTAAAAAAAGACTCATTTTATTGTTCTTCTCTGTGCACTATTTTATATAGTTAGGCTCTTACAAATGTCTTTGTTCGTCATTCCCGCGAAGGCGGGAATCCATGGTTCGACAAGCTCACCATGACAACTGTCACCCTGAGCCTGTCGAAGGGTGGATTCCCGATTAAGACCTCGGGAATGACGGTAATGCAGAGTTTCTAAGACTTTTACAAGAAGCTATAGTAATAGTATTTATGTTGCCATAATGAATAAATGGTGAGAACACAGATAACTTACATATTTTTTTAAAATATTCTCTGTACCTCTGTGTTCTCTGTGGTTTCCTATATTCATTATTTGAGTGGAAAGGGTGATTTGAGATGCCGGTAATACTTGTTGTAGACGATGAGCCGCTTCAGAGAGACATCCTGAAAACTATCCTTGATTCAAAGGGATATGAGACCTACGCGGCATCTTCAGGGCACGAGGCCCTATGCATTTCCAAGAGAGCCTTTTGAGCCGTCGATAATTATCATCACTGCTCACGGGACTATATCTTCAGCTGTTGAGGCGGTCAAAAAAGGGGCCTTTGAATATCTGACCAAACCTCTGGACAAGGACAGCATTCTTCTAACCGTACGCAGGGCGGTTGAGAGGGCCTCTCTCTTAAAGCAAAACCTTCAGCTCCAGCAGGAACTTTTTGACAGATTCAAGATAGAGGGAATAATCGGGAAATCGGCCAGGATGAAAAAGGCCATAGGGATCATGCAAAAAGTCTCTTCGTCCTCAGCAACAGTGCTGATAACCGGCGAAAGCGGCACCGGCAAAGAGCTTGTTGCCCGCGCCATACATTACAACAGCCCGCGCCGGACAAGGCCATTTACAGCCCTCAACTGTGCGGCCATCCCTGATAATCTCTTTGAGAGCGAACTCTTCGGATATGAAGCAGGCGCTTTTACCGGCGCAGTGTCGCGTAAGGAAGGATTGTTCAGGACCACAGATGGAGGGACGCTTTTTCTTGATGAGATCGGGGACCTGTCCGTACACATGCAGTCCAAGATACTCAGGGTCCTGCAGGACAAAGAGATTAGAAGGATCGGGGGCAAGGAGTCTTTTAAGGTAGATGTAAGGATCGTTGCCGCAACGAACAAGGACCTTGAAAAAGAACTGACTAAAGGCAAATTCAGGGAAGACCTTTACTACAGACTTAAGGTTGTTTCAATAGAGCTTCCCACTCTCAGGGAAAGAATAGAAGACATTCCTATTCTTGTCGATTATTTTATCAATAAGTATAACAGGGAATTCGGCAAACGTATAAAGAACATTGAGGTCCCTGCTATAAAGGCACTTGCCGAATACTACTGGCCGGGCAATATCAGACAGCTTGAAACGGTAGTGGAACGCGCGATGCTTATGAATGACAAGGGAACGATAACAGTCCGCGATGTTCGCAGCGAGCTTCCGTCAGGTGCACCGCTTGAGACCTTTAATTTTGACATCCCTGACAGTGGAATGGATTTTGAAAAATTAGAGAAGGATCTTATAAGCAAGGCCATGAAAAAGGCCGGCGGTAATGCCTCAAAAGCCGCCAGACTTATCGGCATGAGTTATAAAACATTTCTTTACAGGCTGGAAAAATTCAATATCAGCAATCCGTTGGCAGGAAGTGAATAAGTCCTGAGTTCTCCCGGACTTTAGGAGGAACGGAACCTCTTTTTCTTAATATCAAAAGCTTTTATTTTATTTCTTGACAAAAGGATAAAATGTATCGTAATATTAATTAACAATTATTCGGAATTCTTATGTTGATATATATAAATCATTATTGAAAGATACTAAGAAATTCGACCAAGGGGGGGGGCAATGAATAGCAAGCTTAAGAATTTGTTTTGTATTATCGGGTTGTCGATATTTGTTCTATTTCCTTTTGCATCTCAGGCCTCAGATTACCAGATAATTGACCTCGGAGTCGGTTATGCTTACGACGTCAATGACAACGGACAGGTCGTGGGACAGACTAACGGGGCATTTTTATACCAGAATGGCGTTTTTTCTTATCTTGGGACCTTAGGCGGTAGTAGCAGTTGGGCTACAGGGATTAACAATAACGGACAAATTGTCGGATATTCTAATACCAGCGCCGGCGCTGTTCATGCGTTTTCCTATTTAAACAATACGATGACTGACCTCGGCACCCTCGGCGGCAAAAACAGTTGGGCTCAAGCAATTAACAATTCAGGACAAATAGCAGGCCAGGCCGATACAAATATTGTAATTAGTGGCACATTGACTCAGTCGCATGCATTTTACGCCAGCCCGATGACAGATGCTGGCACTCTCGGTGGTTTGCATAGCTCTGCATGGGCCATTAATGACAGCGGACAGGTTGCGGGTGAGTCATACTCTAACGGAGGTTTTAATTTACGGGCTTTCTCGTATCAAAACGGCGTAATGACAAACCTCGGCACCCTCGGCGGCAACGAGAGCCGTGCACGCGGCATTAATAACAGCGGACAGATAGTTGGATGGTCTACAAACAGTTCAGGCGCTACCCGGGCCTTCTTGTACCAGAATGGTGTGATGAGCGACCTTGGCAGCGCTTTAGCATATGACATCAATGACAGCGGACTGATAGTCGGGAGCGCAAATAATCATGGCGCATATTACTCAAACGGGACATGGTCTGACCTGGGCACGCTTGCAAGCGGCGATTTCAGCGCTGCATGGGCTGTAAATAACAGCGGACTGATTGTAGGATACGCCAATGTGAGCCCCGGATCTCCTATGCATGCTGTACTTTGGCAGCCTACAGTTGTACCGGAACCGATCAGTTCTATTCTTTTCCTCACAGGCGGGGCAGTGCTTGCAGGGAGACGCTGCCTGAGAAAAAAGAAGTAATTTAATTTATAACAGTAATTAGCCGCGGAGTTACGCGGATTGAAACAGATTAAAGTCTCGTATTGTTTTTTTCGGGCTCCCAATCCCTTAGTGCCGATAGGCAAATCCGTGTACATCCGTGTTAATCCGTGGCTAAACTTTTCTATTCTGTCTGTGCTATTACATCTCAACGCGCGATATCACTCCATGCAGTTTGTGCGGCGGGAGTTTGTGGAATTGAACAAATGCCGGTGTTAATCGCTTGATCACTGAGAATATATTCCAGGCAAAATTTCCGGTCACAATTTCTTCAAGACCATAGAATATCGTTTTTTCGTCTATGCCTGCTTCTCTCAGTATTTCTTCCACGTCAATGACTTCCATGTAGCCGATCTGTATTTCAAAGACGCGAAGGCCGTCAGCAAGATTATCCTTAAAGAAACCTATTACGCCGAATGGGTCGTCCCGGCGGATAATAGAGACAAACACATTGTCTTCATAGATTATATTATTGTTGAACATTGTATTGAAAACATAGGGCGGTATTGTTATTGCATCTCTTGTAAAGTAAAGCGCACTGCCTGAGATCTTATTTGTGGTCTTGTATGCCTGATTGTATTTTTCAAGGAATTCATTGATGCCCATCGGATTAAGTGCTCTATAAAGTTTCTTCTGTCCTGATGTATAGATCACGATTATGCTGAGAGGGATCAGCGCGAGAATGATGGACCAATAGCCTCCATGCGGTATCTTATATGTATTTGAGAGGAGGAAAACAATATCTACACATGTAACGAGCAGGGACATAACTGCAAGAAAGGGTTTTCCCCTTAATGAAAATATCCAGGTCATCATGATGCCTGTCAAAGTCATAGTCCCGGTGACTGCAAGGCCATAGGCTGCGGCAAGTTGGTGAGATTCCTTGAATTCATACATGATAAACAGTACGGCAACGAGAAGAAACCAGTTGACCGTTCCTATGTATATCTGTGATCTTAGCTCAGTGGATGTATAATCTACTTTGAACATAGGCATTACATGCGTCATTATGCCCTGATAAACAATTGAGAACATCCCGCTGATCATCGCCTGAGACGCAATAACTGTGGCCATTATGCTTAAGACAAGGAAAGGTATATAAAGAAACTGTGCCTGATGGAATACCATCGCAAAAAGAATATTCGTTGCATCGGGATGTTGAATTTTAAAAGCACCCTGCCCGAGGTAGTTGAGCAGGAGCGCGGCAAATACAAAATACCACGCCCTGATTATAGGCCTGCGGCCCAGATGCCCCATGTCAGCATACAATGCCTCTCCGCCTGTTGCACAGAGTATGACCTCTGAGAGTATAAAAAAGCCGGTAATGCCGTTATCAATGAGGAACTTGATCGCATAGTACGGATTTACAGCCTTAAGAACGGATGGTACATTTGATATCGACGCAATACCTGAAATTGTGAGGCACATAAACCACAGCACCATCAATGGCCCGAAGGCCCTGGCTACTTTTTCAGTACCACTTTTCTGAAAGGCAAACAGCAATATAGCAATGACAGCCGCCCCAAGGATTAGGACATTTTGGCTTGTCTGTTCAAATCCAGGAATCAGCAGTACACCTTCAACAGCGCTCAATATACTTATGGCAGGCGTGATTACTCCGTCGCCGATAAGAAGAGAGATGCCGATGAAGGAATGGCAAGCCAGGCATATTCAACTGAAACAAGTATCATGAGTGTCCAAACGATGAGGGATAAAACGCCGATCACATGTTCTTGCGTAGGTGTTGCGAGAAGAAACACAACAGTGAGAGTATATATGGGGCTTGTCCCTATGTCTCCAAAAACAAGTCCAAGGGATTTTATTATGCCTTTTATGGGAGATTCTTTTTCGAGCATTAAGGGTTAATTATAGCATTTCCCATATGATTCTATGGAAGTGTTAATCCTATGAAAAACGTTTAACCACAGAGACACAGAGAACTAAATAAGAAATAGGAAATAAGAAATTGGAAGTGAAAATCTATTGTATTTTGTTTTTCATTTTTCATTTCTTATTTCTTATTTTCCTCTGTATCTCTGTGGTAAATAATTTGCAGTTATCGGTTTAATCCCACCTGGATTTTAAATATCTGTAATCCGGATAGACCGCAAAGAATAAAAACCACAAGTAAAAAAAGGAAATGCTCTATCCGTATGAGAGTGGCATCTTCAGGAAAAGGAAGCCCTATGCCTCCGAGAATAAGAAGGGAGAAAAGACCTATATAAGGAAAGTGCTGTACGAGAGATGGAAACAGAATATACTATTTTTAGTTGAAATTTAAAAGAGTGGCTCCCCCGTGGCATAATCCACGGTAACCATTATGAAAAAGAAAGGAGCCACA
>JACQXH010000007.1 GCA_016208845.1 Nitrospirota bacterium
TTACCTTCAATGCCCCTCTCTCCAAATCCTCCCGGGACGAGGATGCCGTCTACGTCAGAAAGATATTTTTCCGCGCCGTATTTCTCTATATCTTCTGCATCGACCCACTGGATTGCGACTCTGACATTATTCGCAATGCCTCCGTGTATAAGCGCTTCATGGAGACTCTTGTAGGAATCTTTCAGCCCGACATACTTACCCGCGATAGCAATCGTGACCTCATCTTCAGGTTCTTTTATTTTTCTCACCACATCGGCCCATTTTGAGAGATCGGGCGGCTCACTCTCAAGAGAAAACTTATTGGCGATCAGATTATCAAGCCCTTCTGCGCTCAGAACAAGGGGCACCTCATAAATAGTTTCGACGTCTTTGGCTGTTATAACTGAATCAATATCCATGTTGCAGTGAATTGCGATCTTTCTCTTGACATCCGCAGGTAAAAATTGCTCCGTACGGCACAACAATATATCAGGCTGGATACCGATGGCCCTCAACTCTCTCACGCTGTGCTGGGTGGGCTTGGTCTTGAGTTCTCCCGATGCCCTGATAAAAGGAATTAACGTGAGATGGACATAAAGCACATTGCTTCGTCCTACTTCATACCTGAACTGTCTGATTGCCTCTAAAAACGGCAGGCTCTCAATGTCGCCGATAGTGTCTCCTATCTCAACAATTACGATATCATATCCGTTTGCGGAGGATTTGATAGCATTTTTTATCTCATCTGTAATATGCGGCACTACCTGGACCGTTTCTCCCAGATAATCACCTTTTCTTTCTTTGGAAATAACGCTGTAATAGATCTTGCCGGAGGTAAAGTTGTTACCCTGTGATGCGCGGGCAGATGTAAATCTCTCATAATGACCGAGATCCAGGTCCGTCTCCGCACCGTCGTCAGTGACAAAGACTTCACCGTGCTGAAATGGGCTGAGGGTCCCCGGGTCTACATTGATATATGGATCCAGCTTCTGAATAGTCACCTTAAGCCCTCTTGCCTCAAGAAGCGCTCCCATGGCTGATGACGCAATGCCTTTTCCAAGTGAAGATAGAACGCCGCCTGTTACGAATATAAACTTAGCCATTCCTCTGCCTTTCTCAAGTCTTCATTTGTTAATTGTTCAAGCTTCTCTATCATCTCAAGCCTGCCCTGCTTCATCGATGCAAATCTCAAAAGCACAACTTTTCTGAAACCATATATTCCGATATGCTTGTAACAGTAAACAGTTCGGAGTTCGGAGTTCGGAGTTCGGAGTTTACTACTGATGTCTGTTTCTGTGTTCTGAGTTCTCTGCTCTGTGCTCTGACTTTTCCATTCATCCCTGTAATAAGGGATAGGCGCTCTTGAAAAATAAAGGGCAAAACCTTCATTGTCAGTTACAACCTTTACCACGTTAGGTGACAATATCTCCTGCAGGTCCGAAGTCTTTTTTGAAAGCGTGCCGATTGATGTTGACTTGTCCTCGATCAATAGTTTGACCACATCATCCACCATTTGAGGCTTTATAAAAGGTTCATCCCCCTGAACATTTACGATTATATCACAATCAATGCCTTTGGCCGCTTCAGCAATTCTGTCAGTGCCGCTTTCATGGGCAGGAGAGGTCATGACCGCCTTCCCTCCGAAACGCGCTACTGCATCGAATATCCTCCTGTCATCCGTTGCAACAAGGGTTGAATCAATAAGGTTTGCGGCAGAAACTTTTTCATAGACGAGCTGGATCAGGGGTTTTCCCTTAAGGAGCGCAAGAGGCTTTCCCGGTAATCTCGTTGAATCAAATCTTGCCGGGATTACCGCAACAGCCTTATGCATGTCATAGTTTACATATTCATTTGACAAATGTAAATTGCGAAATTGAAATAATGTCTTGCCCCAAATAACAATATTAACCACAGAGGACTAAGTATTTGTAAATTTTAATTTTGATAGACCAGGTTTTTCCGCCACGGGTCTCCCCGGCGACTCTGCGAGCGGACCCCCTGAGGCGGGAAATTTTAAATTTACAAATTGCAATTTCCAATTTACAATTCTTTAAACGGGGTTGACTAACAGCACACGCAGTTGCTAAGTTTAAACATGGCAAAGGCGATAGCTCTCTACTCAGGCGGACTTGACAGCACGCTTGCAATACTCGTGATGCTCAGGCAGGGCATTCAAGTTACAGCCATAACATTTCTTAACCACTTCGGCTGTGATATAACAGACAAGTCATCATGTTCAAAAGACCCATTCTCCGCAGCTCAGAAATTCGGTTTTGAGGTAAAGCTGTCTCACCTTTCGGATAAATTTCTTGAAATTGTCAAAAACCCTGAGTATGGGCACGGCAGGAACATGAACCCCTGCATCGACTGCAGGATACTGATGCTGAAAGAGGCACGCGAGCTGATGAACATGACAAATGCAGATTTTCTGATCACGGGTGAAGTGCTCGGACAAAGACCCATGAGCCAGAGAAAAAGCATCTTTCCGATGATCGATAAGAGAGCCGGCGTTAAAGGTTATGTCCTGAGGCCGCTGAGCGCAAAATTATTCGATGTAACAATCCCGGAGCAGAAAGGCATGGTTCAGATTTTCTCCGGGATGCAAGATCATCGTAGGAAGAAACCATGAAGAAAACGAGGTGCTTTTGTCATTGGCCGGCCCTGATGATCATATCCTTCGGGCAGAGGGTGTCGGCAGTCCTGTTACTCTTATAGAAGGAGCTGTTACAGATGAGGCTGTACATCTTGCCGCATCGCTTTGTGCGAGGTATTCGGATGGGAAGAACTTTTCTGAGGTGTCCGTATCGGTTTCAATAAAAAATGAGAGTTACAATTTAAAAGTCAAACCTGCGAATAATGAAATTATAGCGATGTTCATGATCGAGAAAAACGCATCTTTGCCTGTTATAACCTGACAGTCACGCCCTTTGACCTGAGATATTCTTTAGCCTCTTTTATCGTGTATTCCCTGTAGTGAAAGATCGATGCGGCAAGCGCAGCGTCTGCTTTTCCTTCCACGAGCCCTTCGCGCAGGTGTTCAAGTGTCCCCACCCCGCCTGATGCAATGACAGGTATTGAGACCGCTTCAGATATTGCTCTTGTTAAATCTATATCATAGCCGTCTTTGGTCCCGTCCCTGTCCATGCTTGTGAGAAGTATTTCGCCGGCGCCTAATTCCTCCATCTTCCTCGCCCACTTTACTGCATCAATGAGCCTCATCTTTCTTCCGCCATGAGTGGAAATTGCAGTGACGAGTGACGAGTTACGGGATACGAGTGATAAATCAAGCCGCACATCCCGTAAAAAATTATCGCAAAACCATGGTTCTTCCGGTTCATATGTCATATCTTCTCTTACCCTCTTCGCATCGACAGCGACCACTATGCACTGACTGCCGAACTTCTCCGAAGCCTTTTTAATAAAATACGGGTCATGTACTGCCGTAGTATTAACGGACACCTTGTCACACCCCGAATTAAGCAGGTCCCTGATATCATCCAATGATTTGATCCCTCCACCAACAGTAAGAGGCATAAAGACATCATCCGCTGTCCGAGCAACTACGTCAAGGATGATCTTCCTCTTTTCGTGCGAGGCTGTGATGTCAAGGAATACGAGTTCATCGGCGCCCTGCTCATCATAGAACTTGGCATTTTCGACAGGATCCCCTGCGTCCGTGAGGTTCTGAAAGTTTACGCCTTTCACAACCCTCCCGTCACGGACATCAAGACATGGTATTATTCGTTTGGATAACATATTAAAAACCGTAATGCGTTATGCGTAATGGGTAATGAGTTGGATTATTCATTTTTCTTTTTCTTAAAGAAACGTATTAATCCTAACAACATTTTTCTTATTGATTCTATATCATTAAAGGCATCATTTTCATTTAGATTTATGAACTTTAATCTTTTAGCAAGTATTAATTGTGTTTCGACTTCAGAAAGTGAACCTAATGCGACATAAAGAAATTGTACAAATTCTTTATTGGAATTTCTTGCTGCACCTTCAGCTATATTACTTGGTATCGATACAGCAGAACGCCTGATTTGTGATACCATTCCATATTGTTCTTCTTTGGGAAATTTTGCAGTCAAGCAATACAGTTTTTCGGCAAACTCCATTGCTTTATTCCAAACATCTAAATTCTTATGAGTTTTTATATTTTCTTCACTCATCACGCATTACGGATTACTCTTTACAAGATTTATCGCTTCTCTCAGATCCAGCGTCCCGGCATATAAAGCCTTGCCGGTTATGACCCCCCAGAGTTCATCTATCTTCATGAGGCTTTTTATATCTTCAATTGATGAAACTCCACCTGAGGCTATAACAGGAATTCTGAGTTCATTCACCATACTGGACATTGCTTCTATATTAGGCCCTGAGAGCATTCCGTCCCTTGCAATGTCCGTATAGACGATCGCTGAAGCACCCAGCGACTCCATCTTTTTTGCAAATTCAATAGCCCCCCACTCTGTCATTTCCACCCATCCCTTGACAGCAACCTTGCCGTCCTTGGCATCGATGCCGACGATTACTTTACCGTGAAATCTGTCACAAGCCTTTTTTACCATATCAGGTTCGGAAGCTGCGGAAGTGCCGATTATTACCCTGTCTACCCCTGCTGTGATAAGCTTCTCAATTCTTTCCATGTCTCTTATGCCACCGCCAACCTCAATAGGTATATTGATCGCTTTTTTTATAGACAATACTGTGTCGATGTTCTCCTGCTTCCCTGTGAACGCACCGTCAAGGTCCACCACATGCAGCAGTTCCGCTCCAAGCCCTGCCCAGTGCTTTGCCATTGAAACCGGATCATCCGAGTAGACGGTGACCTCTTCTTTCTTCCCCTGAAGAAGCCTTACACACTTGCCGTTCTTGAGGTCTATCGCAGGAATTATGATCATCGCACTGAAAGTATATCAGAGCATTTTCAGGCAAATCAATGAACCCTGAAAAAATTGGCAGCAGGGAAGCAGGCAGAAAAAACCTGACCCTCCTGCCGGCAGGCAAGCCTGCAGCTCCTTAGTGATGGGTTGCTATAAAAATATACTTCATTTTTTTTATTCGATAACTCTATGCTCTCAATAAAATCGAAATTGATCTGCCCTGCGGCGGTGTCCTGCTTCAATATCAATAAAAAAAACAGGCATCCCGACCACTCGGGATGCCTGTTTTATAAAAAACTATCTATCTTAAACGCTCAGGCTTAGTATCTCTTGTAACTGCCTCTCTGAGCTCCGCCCCGGCCGCCGCCTCCGCCTCTGGAATCCCTGCTATCTCTGCTCTTAGGCGGACGGGCTTCATCAACCTTTAGCGTGCGCCCCATATAATCAGAGCCGTCCAGCGCTTCTTTTGCTTTTTCAGCTTCAGCAGGGCTCGACATCTCAACAAAACCAAAACCCTTGCCTTCGATTATGTTGACCTGCTTAACCGCACCATGACTGCTGAATAATTCATTTAACTGCTCATTCGTTGCCGAATAACTCAGATTTCCTACGTAAAGTTTACTGCCTTGCATTCTACCCTCCTTACAGGTTTGTATCTCTCTGCAATAATGTTCAGAAGGTAGAAGCAAGAAGCTTAACTAACCTATCCTAAAAATAACATTATTAGACAAAAGAGAATTTTAAATTTGACCTTTAAATCTTCCCTTTTAGAAAATAATTTCTCGTACGGGTTCGCTTAAATACTTCTCAATCCCTCCTTTCAATTTCTCAACATCCAATATATCCTTTGATTAAAGAGTTGTCAACTCTCATTCATTCTAACATATATGCTTATAATAGAAAATATACATAATCTGCGATTCTTTTTCAACTTCTGTATACGATGATCCGGCCTAACCTGAACTCCCCAACATCCCCTTAATTTAAGGGGGGGTACTTGCATAGCAATGATATGACAATTAGAACTGATTATGGAATTATTAAATTTTCATAGTAGACAAATAGTGTCTCTGGTGTTATAAATAAATATATAACCGAAGACAATTCATCATAAACTAAATAAACTATATTTTACGGGAACATATTTCTAATTTATTAATGTAATGTATAAGCACATTATCATTCTTTTATTAGGCATAGCGCTAATGCCGGTCTTCTTTGGAGCCGGTGTCAGTTCTGCGTCTGACAGACTTGGATGCCTTACCTGTCACGGTTATCCCGGTTTTGTAACACCTGAGAAGGCCGGGAAATTCAAGGTCCTCCATATTGATGAGCAAAAGCACCTTTCATCGCCCCACGCTAAAGTTGATTGCAGGCAATGTCACATATCTGTAAACAAGATCCCTCACGCCGAAGAAACGGGCGTCGACTGCACGACAAAATGTCACCTCAATGATAAAAACAATATCCTGACTGCAAAATCCTCGTTGAGCGACTACCATAAAGAAGAAAAATTCGCTATTATAAAATTAGGGGACAAATCATCCTGCAGGGCCTGCCATCCATTGTATCCCCACGCCAATAATGTTAAGTTGAGGGCCTTCATTAATATGCACAGCGGCTTTCTGGTCTGCCAGGTTTGCCATCTGAAAAAAGATGATTTCAGCGCTTTAACTTATGAGTGGAACGCCCCCGAGTCGGTCGAGTTCAGGGGAAATCCGTACGGCACATTCAAAAAACATGAAACAGAGGAAAAGCCTGACGGAACTAACGTAATGACCAGGATATTGAAGGTCTTTTCTTCAGATGACAAATCCCAGGCAGTTAAAAAAACTGTGTTTTCGATCTCGCGGATCGCTGTTTTTTCAGAGTATCAGGGGAATAATAAAATAATACTGAATGATGAGGATGCTGCCAGGGCCAAAGAATTCACGGAAAAGGAAAAGAATCTGAACCCTGCTGCAAAGGAGAAGGAATTACAATATTTCCATAAGTCCGTTGTGAAGAAAGAAGTCAGCATGTCCTGCGAAGAATGTCATTCCCCGAACGGTATTCTGGATTTAAAAAAACTCGGTTTTACAGAAACTCGCATTAATGACCTCCAGTATCTGAATATCAAACACCTGGCCACACGATATGGCGTCTTTTATCTGCCCAATCTCTTCGGACACTGAGTGAATAGCCTGCAGGTGTTTAGTAGTTCAGCTAACAGACTACAGACTGATAATCTAAATAACCTGTTTTCTGACAGCCTATAGACTAACAGGCTAATTAACATGTTCAGTCAAGATTTAACAGGCTGTTAAGTATAACCACCATGAATAGTTACAATTTATTAACCGCAATCTTCAGTTAGATCATCCTCATGTTGCCACCCTTTTCCATCTCCCGCTTCTGAACCGTGCGATCATCGCAAGGCCCTGAAAGAACATCGAGATAACCATAGCTATCCATACACCTGATGCGCCATACCCGGCAGGAACCGCAAGTACGTAAGCAAGCGGCAAACGGATAACCCATAGCGCTCCGACTATGACAAACATCGCGCCTTTAGTATCACCTGCTCCCATGAGGCAACCCGCCAGGATAACGCTAAGCGCCATGAACGGTTCTGAGATCATGGTTATTCTCAAATAATTCACTGTCTCTGAAAGGACATGATGTTCTTTTGCCACTGCAGAAGAAATGGTTTCTGCCCAGATAAATATGGGAATCGCCATAAAAGTCACGAAAGCGACTCCTGATAAGGACATTTTCCAGCCTGTCTTTTCCGCGCGGTCCGGCTCTCCTGCTCCAAGGTTCTGTCCGGTCAGCACTGACGCTGCCATATTTAGCGCAAACACCGGCAGATAGATGACCGCCTCTATCCTGAGGCCATTCGTAAGCGCAGCCATGGCAGTTATATTGACTTCATAAAGACGGCTGAGTATGTTATAGAGAAAAATGTTTCCTGCATTCCATGATATCTGGATAAGGGCCGCAGGCCAGCTTAGAAAAAAGAGTTTCCTGACCAGATCGGCCGATATATGCCATGCTCCTGAAAAGATATTCTTCCATCTGCTGTGTCTTAAAAGGATCAGGCATATGACTGTGCCGGCGGTCATAGCCGCCGCGGTAGAAAGCGCAATGCCTCTGTATCCAAGCCCCCTGAAAGAAAATATTCCGAACACCAGAATAAAATTAAGCGCAATATTTATCACGCTCACGAAAAACATGGCGATCAGCATAAACTTCACTTCTCCTCCCGCCCTGAAGACGGAATTGGAAATTATCACGAAATAGTTCGGTGCAAGAGAGAAGACAAAAATCATAAAGAAGTCCAGGGCTATCTGCCGGTTATTGCCTGAAAAACCTGCAAGCGATATTATCTGATCCTGAAGGATGATCCCTGAAACCGTGAGGGCTATTGCACAGGCAATGCCAAAGATAAAGGATTGCCGGGCAACAGCTATGGCATCCTCATATCTGCCGGCGCCTACCGCGCGTGAGAGCATCGCAACTGTACCGATGCTTACCGCGTTAGCGGCAATAATGATGAAAAAAAACAGCTGGCCGACAAACCCGACGATGGCCTGTATCTCAGGCCCGAGGAATCCTGCGACATATATATCGGTTAGCCCGACAAGAAAATTGAAGAACATGACAAAAAGCATGGGCCATGACATGTGCCATATGTTCTTCCAGATGCTTCCGGTGGTTAGATCGATCACCTGATTTTGTTCTGTCATTCAGAAACTCATACTTTTCCAAAAACTAACTCAATATCTTTTTCACACGGCCTATTTCCCCGCTATGCAGACGAACTTTGATACCATGCGGGTGTTGAGGCGAATTGGTTAAAATATCTTTTACAATTCCATCTGTCATTTTCCC
>JACQXH010000039.1 GCA_016208845.1 Nitrospirota bacterium
TTGGGTCAAATCATTTTCAAAAGAGAAAGTGGTTATTTTCATTTGCAAAAAAAGGTTTTCCAATATGCCTTTCAGGTCAAAGAAAGAATTGTGTTTATGCCTCCATAAACTATCGTTTTTGTCATCAAGGCATACTGCCGCCATTTTCAGCGCCTCCGCCGGCTGTGGCCAGCCTGTATTGAGGAATACCTTTGATATCTCAAAAAATCTGAGAGACCGCTCACCATGACTCACATTCAATCTGGCGTTTTCAAGCAGGGCGGGCACGAGAGTCGTTCTCAATGCCTCTTCTTCTTTTTTCAGCGGATTTCTTATCTTAACAAAGTTTCGCCTGACGTCTTCCGGGGGAAGTTTCAGGCTATCAAGCACAGACGGATTAAGGAAACTGAAATTTACAGCCTCTGTGTACCCCGAGTTAATCATCAGATTACGCACTGATTTTATTAATTTCCAGTTGGCATTTTCACGAACATATTGCATTTCAGCTCTTGGCAATTTTGATGGAATGTTGTTATAACCAAAGATCCTTGCTATCTCTTCCACTACATCCACATCCATCTGAATATCAGGTCTGAAGCCCGGAGCCGTGACTGTAATCCCCCCGCCCTTCCCTTCAATTTCATTGTGAATGCCGAGGCCGTTTAATATTTCCTGTACCTTTGAAGGCTGAATGCTGGTCCCAATGATGTCATCAATTTTCTTAAAACTGACCGGGATATATCGCGGCGTGAAAGGAGCAGGATAAATATCAGTGATCCCGGTTGTTTTTCCTCCTGAGATATCAAGAATGAGCTGCGTTACCCGGTCCAGAGCGGGAACAACCATATTTATATCTGCGCCTCTTTCAAAACGGTATGAGGCCTCAGTGCTTAGACCAAGGGACTTTGACGTTCTCCTTATTGAAGCCGGAAGAAAATATGCGCTCTCAAGCAGTATATTCACAGTGCTTGAACTTACCTCTGTATTTAGTCCGCCCATAACTCCTGCGATCGCAACCGGTTTTTCAGAATCCCAGATCAAAAGCATATCATGTGATAGGACACGCTCCTGCTTATCAAGGGTCAATAACTTTTTCTCCGGGCCCGCTGTCCTGACCACTATCCTGCCTCCTGCGAGCCTGTCAAGATCAAAAGCGTGCAGAGGCTGCCCCATCTCAAGAAGTACGTAGTTGGTAATATCAACAATATTATTGACAGGCCTGAACCCATGGCTTTCAATGCGTTTTGACAGCCACTCAGGAGAAGTCCCTACTTTGACTCCATAAATGATCCTTGAGGAATATCTTGGGCAAAGAGAATTATCGATAATATCGATAGATGGCGAATGACCTTCTGCTTTATTTAAAGTAATGATATTTTCTTTTAATGGAAGACGCAGGATAGCAGACAGCTCACGCGCGATTCCGGTTATGCTCAGGCAGTCCGGCCTGTTTGGGGTGACATTTATCTCAAGTATATGATCATCTTCTGTCTTCTCTATATTCTCAACTTCGAGTCCGGCCATTGTAAGGGCATTGGCAGTTTCCGCTGCTGTCTGGGAAAAACTAACATGTTCTTTAAGCCATTTCAGCGACGCCTTCATCTTTCACTCCATAAAAATAAAGTACTCATTAAATATAATGCAGAAAAAATATTAAGATGCAAGATACACGATGCAAGATGGAGGATAATATATTTTTTAACATGTATCATGTATCGTGAACCCTGGATCATGAGGTATTTTTAAAATTGTTCCAGAAACCTCTTGTCATTTTCAAAAAAAAGCCTTATGTCATCGATGCCGTACTTTAGCATGGTGATCCTTTCGATGCCCATCCCGAATGCAAAGCCGGAGTAGACCTCAGGGTCATATCCGACAGACTTGAACACGCGCGGATTGATCATGCCGGCGCCGAGTATCTCAATCCATCCGCTCTGTTTGCATACGTTGCATCCTGAGCCTTTACATATAACGCAGCCTATGTCGATCTCAGCGCTCGGCTCAGTAAAAGGGAAAAAGCTGGGCCGCAGCCTGACCGGCGTATCCGGCCCGAAAATCGCGTGTGCAAAGACCTCTAAAATCCCTTTAAGGTCTGCCATTGAGACAGCCTTATCGACCATGAAGCCCTCAAGCTGCTGAAACATGGGCGTGTGGCACACATCCGCATCACATCGATAAACTTTGCCGGGAACAATAATTTTCAGGGGCGGTTTATATTTTTCCATTACGCGGATCTGTACCGGAGATGTGTGGGTCCTGAGGACAACATCATCAGTAACATAGAAGGTATCCTGCATGTCACGGGCCGGATGGTCCTTCGGGAAATTCAGGGCCTCAAAATTATAATAGTCAAGTTCGACCTCTGGCCCATCTTCTATCCTGAAACCAAGCGAAAGGAAAACATCTATGATCTCTTCAAGGACAATGCTTGTGGGATGCAGATGTCCGCCCGGTGTAAAACATCCCGGTAGCGTTACATCTATGCGTTGTGTTTTCAGGAGCCTGTCAAGCTCAGCCGCTTTAAAAGATTCTTCGTGCCGGCTGATGAGGTTTTCAATATATATCTTTGTCTCATTAAGAACGCGCCCGAATTCCGGCCTGTCCTCTTTAGAGATCGTACCGAGGGCCTTGATCTTCTCTGTTAAGATGCCTTTCTTGCCTAAATATTTAACACGTACAGCCTGTACTTCCTTCAGATCCCTTATGTTTTTGATCTCATCCTGTGCGAGATCTTTAATTGAGAGAATTTCTTTTATCATAGAATCAAAGGCAGGCGATCAAATAGTTAATGCAAAGATCAAAATTTAAAAATCAAAATTAAGGAAGTAAAATATGACGGCAAAATCATCATTTCTTAATTATGAAGTTTCTTTCTGTGCCTTTACTGTCTCGACCAGGGTGCTGAACGCCTTTGGGTCTTTTACCGCCATGTCTGCAAGGATTTTTCTGTTCAGCATAATGTTGGATTTTATCAGGCCCTTCATGAACTGGCTGTATGAAATTCCCAATCCCCTCACAGCGGCGTTGATCCTCACTATCCATAAGGCCCTGAAATCCCTCTTTCTGACCCGTCTGTCCCGATAAGAGTATGTTAAGGCTTTGTCCACCGCTTCAGTGGCAATCCTGTAGAGACGGTGTTTTGAGCCGATGTAACCTTTTGCCATTTCGAGTGTCTTTTTTCTTCTTCTTCTTGTCTTAAAACCACCTTTTGCTCTCGGCATCAATTCCTCCAAAAAAAATAAAATGTACTTCGTGCCTCGTACCGCGTTACTATGCGTCGTTTAACGATGTACGATGTACTATGTACGAAAGTTAGTAATTCTATGTTTTTGATTTTTTATGCTAACCGTAAGGAAGCAACTTTTTTATTTTACCATAATCAGCCTTCTCAAGCAAAGTCCTATTTTTAAGGCTCCGTGTCCTCTTGGAAGATTTACTCGTGAGCATATGCCCCATAAAAGCCTTGCTCCTTTTTATCTTGCCTGTTCCCGTAAATTTAAACCTCTTTGCTGCTCCTCTGTGTGACTTTAATTTTGGCATTTATATTGCCTCCTTTTATTTTCTATCCATAGATTACCAGGATCTCACAGATATTTTTTTATCTGAGCCATCTGTGAAATCTGCGGACTAAAATGCTTAGATTATTTTCAGTTATTTGGGGGAGATCATCATATTCATGTGGTTGCCTTCCAGTCTGCCTTTATGATCTATGGCTGCCTTGTCAGAAAGTTCGGTTATGATAGCCTGAAAGACGCCTTTTCCGATAGAAGAATGCATAATCTCCCTGCCCCTGAATATCATCGTTACTTTGATCTTGTTGCCGTCTTCTAAAAAGTTCTTTATCTGTTTTATTTTCAAATCCAGATCATGCTTGCTGATCTGGGGTCGCAGTTTTATTTCTTTTATGCTGATTGTCTTGTGTTTTACCGACTGTTTCTTCGTCATCTGGTATCGGTATTTTCCATAATCCATTATTTTGCAGACAGGAGGATTCGCAGCAGGTGATACCTCTACAAGATCAAGTTCATGCTCTTCTGCATTTTTCAGCGCGTCTCTCAGCGGAACTATCCCTACCTGTTGACCCTCATGTCCGATAAGTCTGACTTCTCTTGCTCTGATTCTTTGGTTGATCCGTAAATTAATACTTATAGTTTACCTCCGTTTTGTTATTTCCTCGTTGAGGATGGTTATTAATTGTTCCACTGTCATTTCCCCGAGATTTTCTCCGCCACGGGTCCTGATATTTACTGTATGGTTAATAGCTTCTTTTTCCCCGATGATTATTAAATAAGGGATTTTCTGCAGGGTTGCTTCTCTTATTTTATACCCTATCTTTTCATCCCCTGTATTTAACTCAACTCTCAGGCCTTCTTTCTTCAAAGTATCCAATATACTTCTGCTATATTCTACATGCCGCTCTGAAATAGTCAATACTGCGGCCTGTACCGGTGAAAGCCACAATGGGAAAATACCGGCATGGTGTTCTATTAATATACCAAAAAATCTCTCAAGAGAGCCCATCAGGGCCCGATGCACCATTATCGGCCTGTTGTCCTTATTGTCCTGCCCCCTGTAAGTTATATCAAGCCTTTCAGGTATATTGAAATCAACCTGTATGGTGCTGCACTGCCAGGGACGGCCCAGGCAATCCTTGACCTTTATGTCGATCTTCGGCCCGTAAAAAACTCCTTCACCTGGGTCTATGCTGAACTTCAGTCCCTGCCGGGTCAGGGCATTAGTTAATGAGTTAGTGGCCCTCTCCCAGTTCTCCGTGGTACCTACGAACTTATCAGGTCTTGTTGATATATAAATATCGTAGTCGCTGAAACCAAATGTTTTAAGCATAAAAAGCGTCAGTTCCAGTACCCTGATTATTTCTTCTTCCAGTTGTTCCTCTGTGCAGAAAATATGCGCATCATCCTGTGTAAACCCTCTAACCCTTAAGAGCCCGTGCAATACGCCCGAGCGTTCATATCTGTAGACTGTGCCGAGCTCCGCAAACCTCAGCGGCAGGTCCCTGTAGCTCCTGAGGCGGCTTTTATACACATATATATGAAAGGGACAGTTCATCGGCTTTATTTCATAGTCAGCCCCTTCTATTTCCATTGGCGAGTACATGTTTTCCCTGTAAAAATCCACATGACCTGTTCTTCTCCAGAGGTCCAGTTTGGCCATGTGCGGTGTATACAGGATCTGATACCCGGCCCTGTAATGCTCTTCGGTCCAGAAATTCTCGATGACTTTCCTTATACATGCTCCTTTAGGATGCCATAAGACCAGGCCGGGGCCGATCTCATCATTCATGCTGTACAGGTCGAGTTCTTTTCCAAGCCTTCTATGGTCCCGTTTTTTGATTTCCTCAAGGAAGCGCAGATGCTCTTCAAGTTCGGCCTTCGTGAAAAAAGCTACCCCGTATATACGCTGGAGCATTTTATTTTTTTCATCCCCGCGCCAATAGGCACCGGCAACAGATAGAAGCTTAAATGCCTTGACCTTGCCCGTTGATCTGAGATGAGGCCCGCGGCAGAGATCAATAAAACTATCTTCTCTGTAAAGGGACACAACATCATCTTCTATTTCCTGAAGGAGTTCGACCTTGTACATTTCTCCAAGAGATTCAAATAATTTGACGGCATCTTTCTTTGAGACCTCTTCCCGGATGAACGGCCTGCCGGCCTTTATGATCTCATTCATTTTTCTTTCGATCAAAGGCAGGTCCTCTTCTGTAAAGACCTTCTTGCAGTCAAAATCGTAGTAAAAACCTTCAGACGTAGCAGGGCCAATAGCGAGCTTCGTATCCGGAAAAAGTTCTTTGACGGCGTGAGCCATAATATGGGAGGCACTGTGGCGGTAAACCTCAATACTTGCATCACTGCTTGCTGGTTCTATTATCCTGTCACCTCCTCTTAAAATATTGTTAGTTAAAAGTGGAAAGATAAAAAGTAAATTCAAACCTCATTTAACTATTAACTATACACTGTTCACTATTTACTGCAAAATGGTAGGCACGCGGGGTTTCGAACCCCGGACCTCTTCCGTGTCAAGGAAGCGCTCTCCCCCTGAGCTACGCGCCTGATAATTTCAAAATAAATTAAAGCTTAAAGAGAATACAAGCTATCTCTAAACGTTAAACAATTATCATGCAATTAAATCCAATTTATGTTGCCCGGTCATTATAAATGACGAAAACTATTGTGCGGTCATGATAACACAAAGTATAATAACAAAAAAAGGTATAAAAAATGAATCAAAATGATTTAGATTTATATAAAAAATGGTTTTTGGATTACACAAGCTCATTCTATCCAAAGGTTCAGGACAGAAGCAACTTGCTGCTAAAGGTAAAACATTCCCATAAGGTCTGTGAAAATATTGTTGAGATATCAAAAGGTCAGCAATTGAGCAAAGACAAGATCATCCTTGCCGAAACAACAGCGCTTTTTCATGATATCGGAAGATTTCCACAGTATGCGCAATATAGTACATTTAATGACAGCATTTCAGTAAATCACGGAAAACTCGGCGCAGAGGTATTGCGGAAAGTGAATATTCTGCAGCATATTCCTGATGATGAGCAGGAATTGATCATGCATTCAGTAAAATTTCATAACGCCTTTTCTCTTCCCGAATCAATTAGTCAGGAAAAAAAAATATTCCTTCAATTGATACGCGATGCGGATAAACTTGATGTTTGGCGGGTGTTCGCTGAATATTATGAGGCAAGTGAAGATGAACGGCCTTCGGCAGCAGCTCATGGATTGCCTGATATGCCGGAGTGTTCAGAAAAGATCCTTTCCTGCATTTTTGATAGAAAGATGGCCTCATTCAGGGATATCAGGACATTGAATGACTTTAAACTTATTCAGCTGTCCTGGGTTTATGATCTCAATTTCAATATTACTTATAAATTGCTCCTGGAAAGGGATTATATAAATAAATACATTGAGAAACTTCCGCATACAGATGCGATAGCGCAGGTATCAGAATACGTGCATGAATTTGCTTATCGCAGAATAAGGGCATAGGGGAAAAATTTGATCCCGAATGAACCTCCCCGTCGCAGAGACTAATGATTATTCCGTAACATCATGGCATATTTTTCTTGACTAATCACATTTTAAAATGTTATTTTTTTACGAAGTTTCAGAAGTTTTTGTAAGGGCATGCCCGTAAAGACTTTTGGATTTGCGGTTTTATTTGGCAGGTTTTTCTGAAACTTTAGTCTTAATAAGTAAGGAGGTTAAGGATGGCTAAAGGAACAGTAAAGTGGTTCAATGAAGCAAAAGGCTTTGGCTTTATTACAAGTGAAGACGGCACCGATGTCTTCGTCCACTACTCTTCCCTCGAAGGCAGCGGTTTCAAGACGCTTGCCGAGGGTGATTCGGTTAGCTTTGATACTGAAAAAGGTCCAAAAGGCCCGAAGGCAGTGAATGTCGTTAAATTATAATTGACTGAACGAGACCCCCTGCATCCCTGCAGGGGGTTTTTTTATGGATTGATCTCCACCTTGTTCTTCCCTGCTTCTTTTGCTCTGCCCAGGGCATTATCCGCTCTCTTAAATAATGAATCAGGAGTTTCATCTGCCCTGTACTCAGCGATTCCCAAACTGATAGTTACTTTGCCGGCCATACCAAAGTCATGCTTTTCAACAGTCATCTTCAATCTGTCCGCCAGTTCTTTTGCATTTGTCAGGTCTGTCTCTGAAGCTATGACCGCAAATTCTTCTCCTCCTATGCGGCAAAAGTGGTCTATTCCTCTTGTCTGTGCAGTTGATATTTCCGTGATAGTCTTCAACACTGAATCTCCTGCTTTGTGACCCAGAGAATCATTTACTCTCTTGAAATTATCGATGTCAAAAACGATTAATGAGATCGGGAAATTATATCTGCTCCTGCGCTTTATCTCCCTGTCCATGAGCATATTATACGAATGCCGGTTTAATATTCCCGTAAGTGCGTCGTAAGTTGCCAGAAACTCAAGCTTGTTTTTGACATAATTTCTTATCAGCCAGATAATGACCGCTACAGCAAGCAAATTAACGCCGATTACAACGAATATAGACCGGAATAAAATCATTTTCTCCTCTGAGGCGGCCTGCGCCTCAAAAACAAGCCCATTTGCAGAACGCCAGCATAGTTCGCTCAATTCCAAAATGGTTCTCCTTGCATCTGCATGGGGATTTGTTCTGTATGACTGTATGTTTTTTTTCAGTTCGTTCAATGTTATATCCAGTTTTGTCAAACCTTCGACAAAATGTTTTTCCATTCCTTTAAGCTTAAAATCCTCTTTCCTGTTTATAAAATCACTGAATATTATATCTATATCCCTGATAATATCGTCGTTCTTTTGAGAGGCCATTTCCAGTTTTGAGATTCTCTGTATGGAGCCCCTTATCAGGCCTGCATAATTTATGATTTTTGCATCGTGCTGGATCCTGTCAATCGAATAAAATACAAAAATGCCGTTTACCAGAATAATGATGAAACTGATGACAGATATTGCCATCATGAATGTCGATTGGCGAAAGACGGGTCTCAAGATAATCGCTCCCTTTCCCTGCCCTCTTTGATAACTCCTTTTTGGGGCTTTAGGGTCTGCTCTATCAGCATTATATATTTGATGTACTCAAAACCAAATTTCATTAATTCCACTTCATCTGTCTTTATTTTTTCAATTAAGTCATTGCCGAGGTCAAATATATCAAGGAACCTGCTCTCAAATATAAATCTTCTGAAGCTGTCCAGATCATAGCTTGCCAGATATATCTGGTTCTGCTGCTTTGCATCAAGCGCCGGATGGCCCGGCGAAACCTTCCTAAGCTGAGTTGCCTTCCATTCCCTGTTCATCTCATCGTACAAGTCGACCTCCTGGTCGATCCGCCATGACTCTACTGTCCATCCTTTATTTTCATCATAACCATAGCAGTGAGGTTCTTTTATAAAGAAATAAAATTCTTCATTCTCAGGGCCCTTTTCTCCTTCTTTTCTTAAAGTCGCCTGTCCGATCGGATAATAACGGCAATTGGCAGGACGGTCTTCGTATATTTTGCATCCATCTGAAGTGACGAACGGGCATGTCATTGCTTCGTCATTATTCATTTGCAGTATTACCTGCGGCAAGGTAGATTTTTCATCTATCCTTAAGTTTGTATAAACAGAAAGGAATTCTCCGGACGTGAGCCCCAGTCTTTTTTTCATCCTGAGGATGTCATAAGGAGTCAAAAGAATGTCAATGCTGTTACAGCATTTTGTAAAACACTTAATGCCCTTATGGCACCTGAACTTAAATTTAGAATCAATGCTCAGCTTAACCGGTATTACAGCATCCATTTTAGACATATCAATCCTCCATATTTAAATTAAGAATCTACCTCAGAGAACACAGAGAACAGACTTTAAACAGAAGAATTCCTCAAAGCTATGCTTCGGGGTTGTTCATTAGACGCTTATTAAGAGATTTCCTTTTCTATTCCTCTGTGTGCTCTGTGGTTAAGCTTTATTTATATCATTTCTGATGGCATTTCTGACATAAAACAAAGGCGTTCTCTGCATTGAGTGCCCACAACCTCTGACTGTCCGACGCATGCGAGTTGTGACAGCTTGTGCATGAAAGTTCCTTGCCGGGACGCAGAGGATCCGGCTTTCCATGCGTGGGATGGCTTTCGCCAAAAACATAGCCTGCAATTATATGCCTGCCGGAGTCCTTGCCTTCATGGCAGCTTACGCACGTTTTTTGCTGCCCCATTCTTCTTTTTGCTCTGAATGGCAGTTGAAACAGATGTCGGTGTCCGGTTTCTTCACAATGTATATTGGGTTTGCCTGAACATCGTGACAACTAAGGCAGCTCCATACCGATGCCGGGCCATGCACATATGGATATGATGTTATACCCTTATGACAGGAATAGCATGTCGAAGCAGCAGATGCAGTATCCTTTCCCCTGATGCCGGCAGATGCTTCAGCTGCAAAAGTGGCTACAGCGACCGGCTTCTTGTCTGCCTCTGAAGGTTCCAATTTATGACACGCTGCACATTTTGAGTTATCTGTCATATGAAAGTATTTTTTTTGAAAATCGGCCGGGACATTTCTAAATTCACTTATAAGATCAGACCTTCGGAAAACACTCAGTGTCTGTTTGTCTGCAGGCTTGCCGTTCTTAACAGCTGTAATGTCTATCTTATTCATCCCGACAGAAAGTTGAACACTGAAGCAGACGAACTCATTAACAGGCACGATACGTTTTTTATCTTTATCATTAA
>JACQXH010000040.1 GCA_016208845.1 Nitrospirota bacterium
AAAAGCATCCATCTCTGCCTTTGTATTTATCGTGCCGGTAGGGTTATTAGGGTTTGCTATGAAAATAATTTTTGTCCTGTCCGTTATTTTAGCTGACATTTCATCAAGGTCATGCCGCCAGTTTTTTAGCGGTACAATAATATTATTGCCTCTTGCCGCCTGCACGATCATCGAATATACGATAAAAGACGGTTGCGCCATTATCGCTTCATCTCCGGGGTTGAGAAATGTCCTGACCGCAAGCTCAATGATCTCATTCGAGCCATTGCCAGGCAGGACCTCGTCAACGCTTACCCTTAATTTCCCTGACAATGCATCTTTAAGATAAAAACAGTTTCCGTCAGGATATCTGTTTAAATCTTTCAACCCCTTACGAAGAACTTTAATCGCCGCAGGGGACGGCCCCAGGGGATTTTCATTAGAGGCGAGCTTGATAGAGCCGGTAATCCCAAGCTCCCTCTCAAGTTCCTCGATTGGCTTGCCAGGGACGTATGGCTTAATGGTCTTTATATTTTCTGGAGTTTGTATCATAAAATTAAATGGGTTCAAGGGGCCCAGGGTTCGAGGGTTCGAGTGAACAAAATAATGCCATCACTTGACCCCTTGGACCCTTTGCCGCTGGACCCCTTTCTTATTCTGCTGACGGGTAAGAGCCGAGCACCTTAAGGTACAGGCACTGCTTTTTGACTTCGTTAACGGCCCTGTTTACGTTTTTATCCTGTATATGACCGGCAACATCCACAAAGAAGATATATTCCCATGCCTTTCTCTTTGACGGTCTTGACTCTATCTTCGTCAGGTTAATCGCATATTTTGAAAAAGGATTAAGTATTGAATAAAGTGCGCCGGCCTTGTCCTTGATGGAAAACATTATCGAGGTCTTGTCCTTCCCTGTCCTTGGAGGATGATCATTCGCAATTACCAGAAAACGTGTAAAGTTGGATTTATAGTTTTCTATGCCCCGTTTGACAAATTTTAATTTATACATGCTTGCCGCGAGTTCACTCGCAACTGCAGCGCATGAAGGGTCTTTCGATGCGCGCCTCGCCGCCGCGGCAGTGCTCTGCTCCTGTAGTATGGGTATGCCCGGCAGATGCTGCTCGATCCAGTTCCTGCACTGCGCAGTCGCAGGCGCAAAGGAATATATTTTCCTGATGTCACTGATCCTGCCTGTTTTGGACAGCAGGTTATGCGAGATCTCCAGCATCATCTCTGAGGCGATCTTCAAGTCCGAATCCACAAACATGTCAAGGGTATAATTCACTACCCCCTCTGTGGAATTTTCAACAGGCACTACGCCGTACTGGGCATCACCTGATGAGACTGCCTCAAAAACAGCCTTTATGGTGGTGACCGGAAGGTACTCGGCAGACGAGCCGAACATCCTCATTGCCGCAAGGTGGGTAAAGGTTGCCGACGGCCCCAGATAAGCAATTTTTACCGGTTGTTCAAGAGAAAGAGAGGCCGAGAGTATCTCTCTGTATATGATCTTTAGTGCCTCTGCAGGAAAGGGCCCGGTATTCAGCTTTTTAATGCGTTCAAGGATTTCCCGCTCCCTTTCAGGCGAATGACGTTTGATATTCTTTTTTTCTTTTGTCTTTTTTATTTTAAGGACGATATCAGTGCGCCTGTTCAACAGGTCAACTATCCCTTCATCTATTTTGTCGATCTCATCCCTGTATTTTTTCAATTCGGACATAATATTACCTGGAATAATCAGAAATGTATTATAAGCTGCTACTTTAGCAAGTTTCCTGTTATTTTTCAAGAATTCCGCTTCAGGACATTTAGCCACGGATAAACACGGATGCACACGGATCTGCACGCCTGAGGCGTGTAAACCTGTCGGCAGAATATTAGCCATAGATTAACACAGACCTGCCTGTCTACAGGATCCTTTGGACCAGCAGGCAGGGACACCGAGGCACGAAGGGGAAAAACGAGAAATGAGAAATAAAAGACAAGAGATTTCCTGCCTCTAATTTCTCATTTAATTCTCTATGTCTCAGTGGTTTTAATAAGGCGTTATTAGTAATCCGTGTAAATCCGCGCAAATCCGTGGCTTATTTATTTATTCTTTTGACTGAATATTAAAATACACTTATAATCTGTATATGCCGGATGACTTAAATGTATTGCTCAATACGTTTATCCCCCTGTTTGTTGCAATAGATGTGTTTGCAGTGCTTCCGATATTTATCTCCCTTACAAGTGACCTGACCGATGCTAAAAGAAAGGCCATTATCAGGCAATCAACTGTTACCGCCCTGTTAGTGAGCCTGCTCTTTGTTGCTATAGGCAATGCGGTCTTCAGAATACTGGGCATTACTGTTGACGATTTTAAGATAGCAGGCGGGCTCATCCTCCTTGTTATAGCTATCCTGGACATCATAAGATTTGAGGACAGGAGAAAGGCGCATGAAACTATCGGCGTAGTGCCCATAGGAGTCCCCCTGATAGTAGGGCCGGCGGTGCTTACAACGCTAATAGTCCTCATCGCCAATTATGGGATATTGCCGACGACAATATCCCTTGTATTGAACCTTATTATCGTATGGATATCCTTTGCACGCGCACAGAAGATAACTAAATTATTCGGAAGAAACGGCATCGCCGCCATCTCCAAAGTAATGGCGCTTCTGCTCGCTGCCATTGCCATAATGATGATACGGCTTGGGATCGAGGTGATAATCAGGTAACGATGAGAAGTAAAGAAACACAAATTTTAAATAGATTCATATGATTTGCAAAAAAAATCGCATATTGAAATTATCGCTTAAGTATTTAGTTTGCATTGTGCTGATTGCATCGGCCTGTACTGCGTGCCGGCAGGAAAAGGTTCAGCCGCCTCCGACCCGTACGGAAGAAAACATGGTTCGCCCGGAGCAGGACATCCGCCCTGATGACATACCAACTGCGGCCTGGGAGGCTTACAAGGCTGCCCGCACTAAAGTGATCGGGGGAAAATACCTTGAGGCCAGGCGTTATCTTTTAATTGCCGTGCAGGAGAAGCCTGATTTTACCGAGGCGTGGTATAATCTTGGGGCATTGAACGGCAACCTCGCCATTGAGAAGATGGCCCAGGGACAGGAGCAGGCATCTTTGTCGTTATTTCGGGAGGCTGTTGATCAGAAGAGGCGTGCGCAGGCCCTGATAGCAGAGGGGAAATGGTTTGTTTATAAAACCCCGGCAGAGCAGGCTCAAGTGCAATATGACATTCAGGAAGCCCTCAGTGATGCGGACGAAGTCCTGGAGGATGAGCCTTCCCTGATCCAGGCCCTGAAGTTAATGGCGGCCTTCAAAGGCCGGTGATATTGAGCCGTCTTACAGGCGTATGATCATTTGAAAAGGAGTTAGAGAATGAAATTCTTAAGGGGTTTGAAATATTGCCTGTCAGTATTATTGATATCAGCTTTTATTTTTTCAGGCTGTCAAAAACAGGATGCAGGGACCGGAGCAGAAGAGAAGGATCATGAGCCAAAGAAAGCAATCAGGGACAATAAGGAATTCGAAGCACTTAGCAGGGAATTATGGAATGCTATTGCAAGGAAAGATACTGAAAGAGCACGATCACTGCTTGGTGCTGGCGCTGACGTTGATGCAAGAGCATACGGAGGGTGGACCCCTTTGATGAGGGCAGTTTCAGACGGTAACATCGAGGCCGCAAAGTTGTTCATTGATAAAGGAGCAGATGTGAATGCAAAAGAAGACCTTGGGAACGCCGTTCTCCTTTTCGCGTTCAAAAATAATAATATTGCTTTATTGCAGTTACTTGTTGAAAGCGGCGCTGAAGTAAATGCACAGAATTCAGAAGGCCAGCCGGCACTTTCAATAGCCGCCTCATATGGCGTTGGATCAGTGAGATTACTTATCGAAGGACATGCTGATGTCAATGCGCAGGACAGGGACGGCAAAACACCGCTGATGGTTGCTGCGACATATGGGCATGCTGATATTGTAGGACTTCTGATCGAAAACGGCGCTGATGTTAACGCAAGGACAAAAAACGGCGAAACAGCCCTCGCCTTAATGAAACCTTATATCGGCCGCCAAATGGATGAGGTGCGGAATCAGCTGATGCTCGCAGGTGCTGTGGAATAAGAAATCGTGGCCTGCTGAAATAACAGGACAGTTTTATATTTTATTTTGAAATTGTTTGAAGATTATTCTTTTATATGCTAAATTTCTTAAATGGATCTAACTGACGACGGATATTGTTTTGTATGCGGGCCGAAAAATCCGATCGGCCTTAAATTGGACTTTCATTTTGACGGCAAGACAATAAAGACCGAATTTGTCCCTAAAAAAGAACATCAGGGATATTTGAATATCGTTCACGGCGGGATTATTTCAACCCTCCTTGATGAGGCCATGGTAAAGCTTGCCCTTGCAATGGACATACCAGTGGTTACTGCCGAGATGACCGTCCGTTTGCGCAAGGCATTAAATATCGGCGAGAAAATAATTGTTACGGCAGAGATAAAAGAGAACACAAAAAAACTTCTGATTGCAAGCGCAGAGGCAGTGACGGAAGATGGCGTGGTAATTGCTGATGCAAGCGGAAAACTAGTGAAGGTCTGAATAGTTATGCGTGATGCGTAATGTGTGAAGAAGGCAAAGCCCTATTACATATTTTTCTACTCATCACTCATTACGATCTACCCATTACGGTCTTTATTAATACTTCCCGCTGAAATAATCCTCAAGTATCTGCCTGTGGTCAAAGGCCAAGTCATCAGGCAGGTTGTCTTTGGAGAAGATCCCGACCTCTTTGGCATCATCTCCTGCCTTTGGAGTGCCCGAGGCAGAAGCAATGTATATTGTTGAAGCGGTATGGTGCCGCGGGTCTCTTTTGGGGTCAGAATAAGTGTGGAACTGCCGTATCAGCTTGATGTCAAGCCCTGTTTCCTCTTTTGCCTCACGCAGCACTGCATCTTCAAAAGACTCGCCGTAATCAACAAACCCTCCGGGGATGGCCCATCCGGGGGGAGGATTTTTTCTTTTGATGAGGATTATTCCCTCTTGAATTTCTATAATTGCGTCCACTGTGCAGCGCGGTTTATTATATTGAGCGTTCATTTCCTCCTGTCAGAACATTAAGCCGCAGTTGAACATAATTACAAAACAATTTTAACCACAGATTAACACAGATGAACACGGATCTGTCTGTCGGCAGACAGATAACACAGATAGAATAAAAAATATAGTCACTTCATTAAAAAAGCCGTGTCAATCTGCGAAGATCCGTGGCTGATTAATGTTTTCAGATTTATCTGTCAGCGCCTTCCGAATTAAAGTCAATGTCTTTATCGGGGATGATTGTGGAAATAGCATGTTTGTATATGAGCTGCTGCTGTCCCTGTTTCAGGAGAACCACAAAATTATCAAATCCCCTTATAACGCCTTTAAGGCGCGCGCCGTTCGTGAGATAGACCACTACAGGGACCTTTTCCTTTCTTAATTCATTAAGAAAGCGGTCCTGAAGGTTCTGGTTCTTCTCAGCCATAAAATATATCCTCCCCCGATATTAAATTTATATATGATTTTTCTCTGTGTCCTCTGTGGTGAATCACTTTTTACCTTAAAGCAATTGCCTGAGAATTTCAACATCATTTTTTACTTTCAAGAAAATCTGTTCAGCATCCGTTATCCCCGTCACATCGATCCATTGTATATCCGGCTCTTTCCTGAACCATGTAAACTGTCTTTTGGCATACATTTTAGTACGTTTTTTCAGTAATCTTACTGCTTCCTCCATGCTGATAATGCCGCTGATATAAAGCTGGAGCTCTTTATATCCAAGTGCCTGCAGGGGCGTTCTCTGCGGATCCATCTTCAATAAGTCCTCTGCCTCCCGCAGGAGTCCCTTATTCATCATGCCATCCACCCTGTCTTCTATGAGTGAGTATAATTCCTTCCTGTCCCTTGTAAGGCCGATCTTGATAAAATCATAATCCTGCGGTATTGTCGAGAGCTCCCGGGCCCCGGAAATTTTTTCTCCTGACTTCAGGGCGATTTCGATAAGCCTTATTATTCGCCTTGTATCTTTTTGATTGACCTTATTTGCCGCCTCAGGATCGATCCCTTTCAGATATTGATAGAGAAATCCGTCTCCGAATTTATTCTCCTTCTCCAGCAATTCTTCCCTTAATACCCAGTCTGCTGAGGGCCCTTCAAACAGCCCCTTTGTCAATGTCTTTATGTAAAGCCCGGTTCCACCGACAATTACCGGGATTCTTCCCCTGCCATGAAGATCACGGATTATTTTTATCGCCATTTCCCTGAACATGCCGGCGCTGAACGATTCATCAGGAGAGAGTATGTTGATCAGGTGATGCTTCACTTCTTTCAGTTCTTTTGATGAAGGTTTCGCAGTGCCTATGTCCATGCGGCGATAGATCTGCATTGAGTCAGCGCTGATTATTTCCGTGTCAAGGGCCTTTGCAAGAAGGATGGAAAGGCCTGTCTTTCCAACAGCGGTTGGTCCGAGGATGATTATGACTGTATTGTTGTATTCATGATGATTGCGAGGACTATTCATGGTTATAACGTTGCGAATAAGGCACAGAGGCACATAGTAATAAAAGCAAATGAACTCAAAACGCAAAACTCAAAGTGCAAAACTGAGGAAGAAAGCTCAAAAGTTTGAATGTTTTAAGTTGCAGTTTTGAGTTTTGAGCTTTGAACTTTGAGTTTCTATATGCCTTAGTGCCTTTGCCCCTTTGTGCCTTTATTTAATACAGATTCTTGAAAATCGTCCAGATGATCCTGAAACCCACTTTTATTATACCCGTTATATTCCCGGTTATCTTGGACCTGCCTGTTCCTTTTCGGTAGCTTACCGGCACCTCGGTTATCTTATATTTTTTTTTCACTGCCTTGACCTGCATCTCGATGGTCCATCCCAGATTGTCATGCATATCAAGCGCCAAAAGCTTTCCAAATTTGATCGCCCTGAAAGGTCCCATATCTGTGTATTTAAATCCATAAAGCAGTCTTATGAGGATCGAGGCCAGCAGATTGCCGAAATAAACAGGCAGGCGCAGTGAGCCTTTTTCATAATTGCCCGTGACCCTGGAACCGATAACCAGATCACAATCCTCTTTGACTATCGGATCAACAAGTTTTATTATCTCGGCGGGGTAGTCGCTGTAATTTCCATCCAGAAAAACAATTATGTCAGGGTCCTTCCCCCTGAGATATTCGATCCCTTTCAGGCAGGGATATCCATATCCCTTTTTAGATTCAAACAAGACGTTTGCGCCAAGATATCTGGCGATCAAAGATGTTTTATCCGTGCTTCCGTTGTCTACTACAACAACCTCATCCACAAGATCTTTAGGTATATCGCCAATGACTTTGGGCAGGGTTTTTTCTTCATTAAGCGCAGGGATAATGACCGCTATTTTTTTATTGAAATACATCGCTGAAATTATAGCACATTATAAAGACCGTAATGCGTGATGCGTAATGCGTTATAACGAAAAGGCACAAAGTGAAAATTGCAACTTAGTGCCTCTGTGCCTTTGTGCCTTCTGACACTTAATTAACTGAAATTTCTGCTATAATAATTCGTTATGCTTGGATTTTTGACGAAATTAATAGGTTCAAAAAATGAGAGGGAGATCAATAAACTCTTTACTGTCGTAGAGCAGATAAACGCCCTTGAGCCCCTGATCAGCTCGCTTGACGATCCTGCACTCAAGGCAAAGACAGATGAGTTCAGAAAAAGGATCGAACAGGGCGAGGGCCTTGACGATATCCTTCCCGAGGCATTTGCGGTCGTAAGGGAGACCTCGCGCAGGGTTTTAAATATGCGGCATTTTGATGTACAGCTTATCGGAGGCATGGTCCTTCATAGCGGTAAGATTGCTGAAATGAAGACTGGCGAGGGCAAGACCCTTGTTGCTACCCTTGCCGTTTATCTGAATGCGCTGGATGGACACGGTGTTCACGTTATTACAGTAAATGACTACCTTGCCAAGAGAGATGCACAGTGGATGGGGCCCATATACCATTTCCTGGGGCTATCTGTAGGGGTCATACAGCATGATGCCTCCTTTTTTTATGACCCGTCACTGCATGCGGGTGACAAGAGGCTTTTGAAATTAAGGCCTGTCCCAAAACAGGAGGCATACAGGGCTGATATCACTTATGGCACCAATAATGAATTCGGATTTGACTACCTCAGGGACAACATGAGATATGACCTGGGTGATTATGCCCAGAGAGAGCTTAATTATGCGATCGTGGACGAGGTAGACAGCATTCTTATTGATGAGGCAAGAACGCCGCTTATAATCTCAGGCCCTTCTGAGGAGTCGACTGACAAGTATTACAAAATAGACAAGATAATACCCAAACTGAAAAAAGAGACCGACTACACAATTGATGAAAAGGCCCATACCGTGACATTGACCGAGGAAGGCAATGTCAAGGTGGAAAATCTCCTTGGCGCCGGCAATCTCTACGACCCGTCCAATATTGAACTGGTCCATCACGTGAATCAGGGACTCAAGGCCCATTCATTGTTCAAGCGCGACGTTGATTATATCGTAAAGGACAATGAGGTCATTATCGTTGATGAATTCACCGGCCGGCTTATGCCCGGAAGGCGCTGGTCTGACGGACTGCACCAGGCAGTAGAGGCCAAAGAAGGGGTCAAGATCGCCAGTGAGAACCAGACGCTTGCCACCATAACGTTCCAGAACTATTTCAGGATGTATAAGAAGCTTGCCGGCATGACAGGTACTGCGGAGACAGAAGCGCCGGAGTTTGCAAAGATCTACAATCTTGACGTAATGGTGATACCTACAAATAAACCAATGGTCAGGATCGATAACGCTGATATCGTTTACAAAAATGAGAAGGCCAAATTCAAGGCAGTCATTGACGAGATCGAGGATTGCTACAAGAGGGGACAGCCCGTTCTTGTGGGTACTATTTCCATAGAGAAGTCAGAACTCCTCTTTGCAATGCTGAAGAAGAAAGGGGTGCCCCATTCTGTCTTGAATGCCAAATTCCATGAAAGAGAGGCGGAGATAATCGCCCAGGCAGGCAGAAGCCATGCAGTGACAATAGCAACCAACATGGCAGGCAGGGGCACTGATATAGTCCTGGGAGGGAATCCCGAAGGTGTTGCGAGGGATCTGCTGAAAGACAATAAAGAGTATACCGAGGAGGAATATAAGGAGGCCTATAAAAAAGCCCTGGAATTATGCGAAAAAGACAGGGAGAAGGTCATCTCCTTTGGCGGGGTTCACATCCTCGGTACAGAAAGGCATGAGTCAAGGAGAATAGATAATCAGCTCAGGGGCCGTTCAGGCCGTCAGGGAGACCCGGGCTCTTCAAGGTTCTATCTTTCCCTTGAGGATGACCTGATGAGGATCTTCGGCTCTGACAAGATCTCGGGTCTAATGGGCAAGCTCGGCATGGACGAATCTGAGCCCATTGAGCACAAGTGGATCACAAAGGCAATTGAAAATGCCCAGAAGAGGGTTGAAGGGCATAATTTTGATATCAGGAAACACCTGCTTGAATACGACGACGTAATGAATAAACAGAGAGTGGAGATCTATTCGTTCAGGAAAGAGATCCTGTCCAGCCAGATGCTTAAAGATAAGGTTCTGGACCTCGCGGAGGAAGTGCTTGATGAGCTAATGTCAATATATTGTCCTGAGGACAAGCATCAGGATGAATGGGATATGAGCGGCTTAAGGGATGCGCTTTTCAGGCAGTTCAATATATACCCGT
>JACQXH010000011.1 GCA_016208845.1 Nitrospirota bacterium
AGGAAAACAGATGCAGCATTCTTCGCTCAGGCCGGCTATAAACCCTGAGCATTGCACCATGTGCGGCTGCTGTATGCTGATGTGCCCTGTATCTGCTATTTCAGAGGCGAGCGGCAGGGTGTTTATCAATTCAAAGACCTGCATCGGTTGCGGTGAGTGCATATCTGCATGCAAGTTCAACGCGGTCAGCATCAACTGGTATGAAGACACGAATGTCTTTGTGGAGAGAATGGCTGAGTTTGCAGACGCCGTACTTTCGCGCATAAAGAGAAAGATGTTCATAGATTTTGCCTTTGACATTACAGAGGAATGCGACTGCATAGCAAAAGATGATCCGCGGATAACACAGGACCTGGGCATATTTGCATCAACAGACATCCTTGCGGCAGATAAGGCGTGCTTTGATATGCTGACAAGGGAAAGAGACGTCTTTGACAGGAATAAAAAAACAAAGGCATACATGCACCAGTTTGAATACGCGGAAAAGATTGGCCTGGGGAAGCTGGATTATACTTTGATCGCGGTATAAGAATAAAGAATTATACCACTGACCTGCTCCTCGCCCCTCTGTTTATTTACCCTTTTCGCCCCGGCGAATCCGCCTGTGACAGAAACCCCTCGAAGCCACTGACGATTATAACCACGGATGAACACTGATGGACACGGATAATAAAAGACCGGGGTTATGGATTGGTGATTGGCCCCCCTCGAACCCTTGGACCCCGTCTTTTGAACCTTGACCTATGCCCTTTCACTTAGGGGACACTATAGGATATCCCTTAATCTCAAATTACGCAATAGGATGAATTAACGAGAAGGCTGCCGGCAATGAAAAGGCTGAAGCAGATTTCCATAAACCGGCAAACCATTGTCTTCGTTTCATCGCCTGATGATAGTTTCAATATCCGGTTATTGCCATCTTTAACCATGTTAGACCCGATTGCAAAAACCCTGTACCGAAGTGTGGACACGCGGGGCTGCTGCTTCTGTCCCAATATAGCCTGCCTAAACAGGCTCATCAGGTTATAGGCCGTCATCATGAGCGCCATACCACCCCACATGGGGTTATCTCTTTATCTGGATATGCTATCTGCAAATCCATGTATTCTCCTTGAAAGAATTTCTTACTGCGACAGCCGGTATTTTACCAGAGTGCAATTGTCTTTTCCGTCTATTTTATCAATAGGTTATCGCGCCTGTATTCTATTGCTACGCATTAGAACTTTATCGCTATTGCTGAATTTGGGTTTAATATATGTTTAAGTTAAAGATTTCCCTGTAATTGCCGATGACTACAAGTAAGGGCATTTTATGAAAAAAATCAATGTAATCCTCATGATTTTGGGTATTTCCGTTTTGATCGCCATGTTTATTGTTTTTGACGGCAGCCGCCAGAAGAACAGGGCTGTCGAAGTTGCAAAGGACAGATTAATCTTTGAAGTATTCAAGCCCAAGAAAAAGGAAGTGGAACAGTTTTTTACCCTAACATATCAGTCGATCAGGACCATCGGGCTTCTTCCGAGCATCAGGTCTCTCAAGGGTAAGAACAGGTCTGATGAAAATGAAGACGTTGTGGCCAGCGGGCGCTTAAGCAGGGAAGGGCATTTGACAGTGCAGCAGCTTTATAACAATCTTGCCAGTAATGTGAGCGTGTCTGAGGTATATTGCGTTCTCGAGGGATTTGCCAAGGGGCAAGTGCCGTTTTTTATGTATGACTCATTGATCATCGGGAGTCAAAACACAGGAGACAGCGCTGAAACTCATGATTCTGATTTTCCCGAGGAGCTGGAAGATGAGGAGTATTCATATTATCCGCAGCAGATTTCATTTTTCAGACAGCATTATCCGGGGCTGAATGTGAAAGATCTGGATGAGATACCGGCGGTTTCGAGCCCTCCAATGCATACCTGCGACAACACGCAGTACACTTCAAGGGCCCACGGTGATCAGTCAAATACTATGGGTATTTTATATTCAGTCCCGTTCTATGATGAGAAAAACGAATTCAGGGGTATTATCTCAGGGATATTCCGCCTCAATATCATCGAGGCATTGTTGCAGGGGGTTCCGTTTCTAATTGTGACTGAAAATGATAAGGAAATGGCCCGGGAAATGGGATTTAAGATGCCTGATGAGCCTGATAACTTTGTCCTTGCCAATAAAGAATTCGATATCTATGTCGGTGACAGACGAGATACTGAATTAATCAAACTTGCAAAGGGGTTAATCGCTTCCGGTGGAAAAGACACTAATGTCTATTACGAAGATTTGAAAATTAAAGATAAATCAAAATGGCAACTTCTGTACAGATATGACAGGAATGTGCTGAACCGTGTGACCCGCTCAGAACATAACCGCATGATTACCAAGCTTATCGGGTTATTAATCATAACATGTATAGTTCTGATATGGGCAATTTCGATCTATAAAAAGAAAAAGGAATTGCTGGACGTGGCTAATGAAATGAGACATATAGCCGAAGACGAAGGTGATCTCACCAAGCGGCTAAGGACTTCGTGGAAAGGGGAAGTCGGTGAACTTGTTAAATGGCTGAATGTATTTATTGAGAAAATACACGATATGAATGTCACAGACGGTTGCGGATATGGCCAGGAATTCCTCAAATATTGCCTCATCTGCTTCCGAGACATTAAAAGCTGCAAGGGAGGGCGGTTCAGTAGTGTCTACCTCACTGGAAGAGTTTATGAAAATTAAAGAGTCTGTTTCAGGGCTTGCTCAATTTATATCTTCTCTCGGCAATCATTCAAAAGAGATCGGGCAGATCGTCAGCGTGATAAATGATATTGCAAATCAGACCAATCTGCTGGCGCTGAATGCAGCCATAGAGGCGGCAAGGGCAGGAGAACAGGGGAGGGGCTTTGCCGTTGTTGCGGATGAAGTGAGAAAACTGGCAGAAAAGACAGCCGGAGCAACAACTGAGGTTACCAATATGATAAAGGCGATTCAGGGAGAGACATCGCTTGCCATAACAGCCATGGACGAAAGTATTCAGAGGGTTGAATCCGGAGTTAATCTTTCAACCCGGACCGGTGAAGCGCTGAATAAAATTGTGGATGGCGTGAACAGTCTGCAATCCATGCTTCAGCAAATAGCAGCAGCGACAGAGGAAATGTCTGCAACAGCGGAAAAAGTCAGCGAAGATATCGAGGCCATTGCTGTAATATCAAGAAAGACAAACAATAATGCCCTGACAATGTCATCGACTGCTGAAGAATTAACTCATAACGAGAAACAGCTCTCTGAAAAAATAAATTTTTTCAAGACTGTTAACAACAGTTAATAGCCTAATAATTCTCAGCCAATACTTCGTAATAAGCCTGGGGATGTTTGCAGGCCGGGCATTCGTGAGGGGCCTCATTGCCCTCAAAAACGTAGCCGCAGTTCCTGCAGTGCCATTTGGCGCTTTCCTTTTTGTTGAAAAAAGCCGATGACTGCAGGGCAGATGAAAGCTTCCTGTATCTTGCCTCATGAAATTTCTCGACCTTTGCTATCTGCCTGAAGGATTCTGCGACGTCAGTGAAGCCCTCATCTCTTGCGGTCTTTTCAAAATCAGCATATAACGAGGTCCATTCGAGATTTTCTCCGGCAGCGGCATGGTCCAGATTTTCTCTTGTAGATTTAATGATACCTGCCGGATATGCAGCGGTTATTTCAAGGTCGCTGCCCTCAAGGTATTTAAAGAAGACCTTTGCGTGCTCTTTTTCATTCTCTGCTGTTTCCAGAAATAACGCTGATATCTGCTCATATCCCTCCTTTTTGGCGGCGCTTGCAAAATAGGTATACCTGTTCCTTGCCTGAGATTCACCTGCGAATGCCTTCAGAAGATTCTGTTCGGTCCTTGAGCCCTTTATTGATTTTGCCATATGACTTCCTCCTATCCTGATATTTTTTCCATTGCCTCGCCGCAGCATACAAGCTCTCCGCCGCCTGCCTTTGTCACAGTGACCTCATTGCCGCAGATATTGCATCTGTACTTCTCTCCAACCTTTTCGACGTTCATTAAGCACCTCCTGTGTGAAAATCACGTATTGTCAAAACATAACCACAGAGAACACAGAGAAAATATAAATATGTTGCGAGGGATTCTATTTCCTGCCCTCTGTGTCCTCCTGAATTATTAACCGTTTTATCCGGTCTTTTAGTCTCTCTACATTGAAGTTAATCAATAAACCCACTCTTTTATTCATTGCCTTTAAGTAGGTTAATAATTGAGAGTCGTATATTTTATTCATTATCTCTACTGCTTTTATTTCTGCAATAACTTCATCCCTGCCTGCCGGCAGGCAGGCTCAATCAGATAATCTATTCTATGCTTGCCTATATCCTTGCCTTTGTATTTCAGGCTTATTTCCTTTTGCCTTTCATATTCGATCTCCCTTAAGTTAAACTCATGCGACAACGCCTCCTCATATACATTTTCCAATAATCCATGCCCTAAGGTTGAATGAACCTCTATTGAACATATTATATGTTTGGTTATCTCTTTTAAAGGAAATTCGC